>CAYRBE010000279.1:0-2644 GCA_964422345.1 uncultured Dechloromonas sp. | reverse complement strand
CTTCCGCGCAAGTCCTTCGTTTCATCCTTCATCCACTGGCGAAGCTCGCCCTGATCTTCGCCAGAGCAGCCAGCAAGGAGGAATGCCATCAGCAAAAAGCTAGCGACGCTCCTGATCATTTTTTTCCACCCTTTTTGGCATCTGCCGCAGCTTTTTTCTGCCGGGCAAGCTCCTCTTCGTCAAGGTAGCGGAAGGTTTTGGTGACGGCATCCAGTGCCAGCGAACCGTCCTTGGCCTGCGCGTTTACGTTGATGCTGAGGTTATTCAGGGTCACGATACGTGACAAGCGCCCGATGTCACCCGCAAACGCACCGAAATCGTGGTAATTGCCGGTCAAACGCACCGAAATGGGCAATTCAGCATAGAAATCCTTGACGAGTTCCTGGCCCGGCTTGAACAACTCGAACTGCAAACCGCGCCCCATGCCTGACTGGTTGATTTCGATTAGCAACGCCTCAACTTCGGATTTATTCGGCAACTGTTTCAGCAACGCGCCAAAGGAGCGATCAATTTCATTGAGTTGCTGAATATGAAGATCGAGGTTCACCGCCTGGCGCTTCTTGTTGAGAAACTCTTCCTTCAACTTCACTTCCTCGTTACGCTTGCCGTCGAGCGCGTCGATCTGGTCCTGCCAGACAAACCACCAACCAGCGCCGATCAGCGCGACAAACAGCGTTACGAGAACCGCAATCCGTGGCGCCACCGGCCAGCTACCAACGTCATTCGGATTCAGGCCACGAAAATCCTCGAGCAGCGCTTTAAAATCAATATTGGGCAGGGCAGGTTTTTTCATTTCTTATCCTTTCCTGCGGCCACATTCGATTTGTCGGTTGCGGCGACCGGAGCGCGTGACAGCATCACAGTCATGCTGAATTCGCTGACGCGCCGCTTATCCACAGTCGCCGTCTTGATTTCAACCAGCACCGGATTTTCAAGCCACGGAGACGCCTCCAGATTGCGCATAAGCGTCGACACCCGGGCGTTTGACTGGGTATAGCCACTCAGACTGACCTTGCGCCCATCCTGCTTCATGGATCTCAGGTAGACACCTTCCGGCACCTGTTTCACCATCTCGTTAAGCAGAAAGACGGCCTCAGCCCGATCCGCCTGCAAGTCTTCAATGACCTTCTTACGCGACAGGAGCCACTGCGTCTGTTCCTTGAGCCGCTTGATTTCTTCTATCTGCTTGTCAAGAACGGCGATTTCCTTTTTCAGGAATTCATTTCGCTCATCCTGGCTAGCGATATAGCCATTGACGATGGTGTAGCCAAGAAAGACGATCAGGCCGGCCAGTACCGATACCAGACCGACCAAAACAAAAAACTGGATTCGCCTGGCTTTCCGCTTTTCCTCGCGGTGCGGCAGGAGGTTGATACGTATCATTCGTCAAACCTCCGCAAGGCAAGCCCGCAGGACACCAGCAACGAAGACGCATCAGCGAGCAGGTTTCGCGCCTTGACACGATCCGAAAGCACCATGTTTGCGAAAGGATTGGCCACGATGGTATTGATCTGCGTTCGCGAAGCGACAACTTCGTCGGCCCCGGGGATTACGGCACAGCCACCCGCCAGAACGATGTGATGCACTTGATTGAACTGGGTCGAGGTAAAGAAGAACTGCAGCGCGCGTGACACTTCCAGCGCCATGTTTTCCACAAACGGTCGCAACAGTTCCGATTCGTAGGTTTCCGGCAGGTTGTTGGCGCGCTTGGCTGTTTCAGCCTCGCCGAAATTCATTCCGTATTGGCGGGCAATATCCTGTGTCAGTTGATTTCCGCCAAATGCCTGCTCGCGGGTATAAACCGGCTGAGCATTTTTCAGCACCGTCAGATTCATGGCGTTGGCACCCACATCAACCAAGGCGATGATCTGATTGTGGCCGTCATCCGGCAACTGCTTTTCAATCAATTCGAAGGCGGCCAATATGGCATAGGACTCAACATCCATGACAATCGGCTTTAGTCCGGCCGCCTCGGCCACAGCCACGCGGTCTTCGACGCGTTCCTTGCGCGAAGCTGCGATCAGCACCTCAATCTCATCAGGGGAAGAGGGCGCGGGGCCGACGACCTGAAAGTCCAGATTCACTTCGTCGAGCGCGAACGGGATGTACTGGTTGGCTTCCGACTCAACCAGCAGCTCAAGCTCTTCCTCCCGCTGCCCTGCCGGAACGATGATTTTTTTGGTAATGACGGCCGCCGCAGGCAAAGCCAGCGCCACGTTGCGCGTCGACGTAGACAAGCGCTTCCAGGCTTTCTTTACCGCCTCAGCCGCAGCTTCCAGGTTGACGATGTTGCCGTCAGCAACAACGTCCTTGGCAAGAACTTCGATCGTATACCGCTCGACGCGAAAGCCTTCCTTGCCGCTACCCGATAGCTCGACCATCTTGACGGCCGAGGAACTGATGTCCAGGCCAATCAAGGGTCGCGCCTTCGTATTGAAGATCGAGAGATCAATCTGCAAAACACTATCCTCGGCAAAAAAACGTTTCGAAATGAGTACTTAGCGTCGTTATACAATAATCTACGTTAGATGCTAGCAACAAGCATTAGTCATGTAAAGCAATTTTTCTCCCTGCAAATGCGCCGCGTATAATTCGCGCCACACTCCAAATATCTCCGGAACACGAACTTGCCCCCCTTGATGCG
>CAYRBE010000278.1:0-2651 GCA_964422345.1 uncultured Dechloromonas sp. | reverse complement strand
TCTCAATTGGATGGGGTGATGGCAACTTCGACACGGTTTCGGCCATTGTTTTTGGCGGCATAGAGCGCGCTATCAGCCGAAGCAATCAGCGTCGCCGGATTGGAAATGCCGCTTGGCTGGGCGGTTGCGACACCAATACTGATCGTCACTACATCAGCGGTAGCCGAACTGGCATGAGGAATGGCCAAGCTTTGTACAAATTTATTGATTGATTGAGCAACTTGTAGCGCCCCTGCAGCATCGGTATGAGACAGCACGATGACAAACTCTTCGCCACCGTAGCGGGCGGTGAGGTCGGTGGAGCGTCCCGTTTGAGCTTCACATAGTGCCGCAATCTGGATCAAGACCTGATCGCCAGCCGGGTGACCATAGGTATCGTTGTAGCCTTTGAAGTGATCAACGTCGAGCATTAAAATTGAAATTGGCTGATTTTGGCGGGTGCACCGTAGCCATTCCTGTTGAAGAAATTCATCAAAGCGACGGCGATTTGCAATGTGGGTCAGCCCGTCCTGAGTGGCGATTTTGGCCAGCTCATTGTTGGCAGCTTCCAATTCTCGGGTTCGAGCAGCTACTCGTGCTTCAAGATTTATGAACGCTTCTTGCAGCTGTTTTGCCATGGCATTGAAATTTGTGCCCAGGGTATTTAATTCCCGAATCGGTGTGCTCGTATCTACCTTTGATTCGGCAGACCATTCACGGTTGGCAAGGCGGCTTGCCTGTTGGTTGATTTGGGCAATTGGCCGAATCAGACGATTGGTCAGGGCAATGCCAAAGGCCGCACCGATAATCGCAATGATGAGTGTCAGCCATGCAGTCAATTTGACATTGGCAAGCAATGACGATGAAAAGTCATGCTCAGGTAACAAAACACCAATCAGCAGGTGTAAGCCATTATTGTCTTGATAGTGACGCAACTCGATCAGGTAGCGCTCATTTTCAATTTCGATGAAGGCGCGGTTTGTTTCACCTCGGGTGGCTTTTAGCCATTCGCCCGCTTGCCGAATTCGCGGGTCACGGTGGTCAGATAGCGATGTGCGTGTGACCTTGTCGCCATCTACCCTGAAAACCGGTGCATTTAGCGAGCTGGCGATCAGTTCACCTGACGGCTCAGCGACGAAAGATACGCCCGACTTTCCAACCGGCAGTGACTGTAGGTAGCGGGCAATCTGGGTTAGTGCGACATCGCCTGTGGCTACGCCGAGCAGCTTTTTTTCTTTATACACAGGTACTGAAACGCCTACTCCGAGGCTTTCATAGGGTTTGTATTTGTACACCGGATACCAGCTCAGTTTTTCTTTCGTCTGGGCCTGTTTGAACCAACCACGGGTAGTTGCATTGAAGTCCGGGCCATGGGAAATCAGTGTGTCGCGGGTATTTGTTTCGTTGACCGAGTAAGTGTCGACGCTCATGCCTTCATTTTTGAGGGCGGTCATTAGTCGAATTTCATTTGATTCGAGCAAACGGGTCGCGCCGACGTACTCACCGTTGGCTCGGCCAAAGGAAATGAAGGTCAGGTAGGGTTGGTTGCGCATCTTGGCAACAAACTGGCGCTGCAACTCTTCAGGCCGGTCGGGGTTCAGCTGCCCTGAACTAATGGCTTCAGCGGTCGATTGGGCAACGAGTACTGCGGAAGAGAAAAAACGTTCTAGGTGGGCGGCGATTCGTTCGCTGATTTCACTCGCCATCTGGGTTTCAAATTGCTCGATTGATTCCATCCCCGAGCGGTAACCAATCCAGCCGATCAAAGCAGTGGCGCTCAGGAAGAGCACCAGAAATGGAATGACCAGAAAGCTACGAAGTGAAAATAGCGGCACGATCGTTTTCCTTGGTTTTTTTCTATCCTACCGGGCGTTAAGCGCGCGGGCAATGAAGTTTTTAGGAACACGTGGTTTGGGGACACGAATTGAAAACCAGCTACGGACATCTGTGTCCAACCCGATGCCATACATGTAATTGTAGAGTGCTTTGTTCAAGGCGGCACCGAGCACGTCATGATCGACGCCGGTAGGGTCAGTGAACTCAATATCGTTTTTGGCGAAACCGCCGGGAGGCAGAGGTTTTAGCTTGATACCGTACTCACCGGGGTTCATCCCAACCGGCGAATGCACGGTGCAGGCAAAGCGGTGGAAATAGCCGGACTGGATGCAGCCTTCGGCAAACAACTGGCGAACGTATTCAAGTGCATCGACGGTGTCCTGAATGGTTTGAGTCGGAAAGCCGTACATCAAATAGGCGTGGACGAGAATGCCGGCATCGCTGAAGGCGCGGGTGACGCGGGCGACTTGATCGACCGATACGCCTTTTTTCATCAGCTTGAGCAGTCGGTCTGAGGCAACTTCCAACCCGCCGGAGATGGCGATACAGCCGCTATCCGCCAACTGGTTGCAGAGCTCCGGGGTGAAGGATTTTTCAAAGCGGATGTTGCCCCACCATGAAATTGCTCGATTGCGTTTTTGTAGCTCATCAGCCAGTGATTTGAGGGCTTTCGGGGGGGCTGCTTCATCGACAAAATGGAAGCCACTCTGGCCTGTTTCGGTAATGATTTCTTCGATACGGTCGACCAGTAACTCAGCCGGAGCGCTGTCGTAGCGGCCGATGTAGTCGAGGCTGACATCGCAGAAGCTGCATTTCTTCCAGTAGCAGCCATGCGC
>CAYRBE010000277.1:0-2671 GCA_964422345.1 uncultured Dechloromonas sp. | reverse complement strand
CCGACGACGTAAGTCGGACTGTTTTTGTAGTGGGTCAGCAACTCATCTCGGTGCGCCAGATACAAGGGACTGCTGCGAGCGAACTCAACCTCGGCCTGCTTAGCGGCAATTTTGGCGTCCATTTCAGCATCGCTTTCCTGATAATGTGCCTGCTCGGCCTCGCTCCAGTGCGGCTTGTCGCCATGCGTAATACGCAAGGTGGCGAAGGTGCTTTGGAGAACAATCTGCGAGTGCGTTCCGGCATCACGAAAAACATGAACCAGATCCTTGCCATGGCCTTCCTTGCCGACATAGCGCATGCTCGCCGTGATTCGTCGAGGATTAAAACGGAACTGGCGGGCGCATGCGGCGCGGAGAATATCGAAGAGTTCGTTGGTTTTTGCAGCTGCACTCATGAGGAAGCCCTTTTCTCTCAGGTGATGTCGCTGCGAGTGCAGCGGCGGCGGATTTGCTATCCAGAGCATACGCCTCTCCAGCCATTTGCTGCACAAGCTTAAATACGGCTAGCCTTAATGACTGCTACGGTGCACAGCCAAAAAAAGGCAATTTTCAATTTTTATACAGAAGGCCGCGACCACATCCAACTCAGCACCAGCACAGAAACGCCCAGCGGGACATAACACCACGGCTCGACCAGTGTGAACCAGCCGCCAATCACACTGATCGTCATCAACAGCGTGGCGAGTTGCTTTGCAGCCAATGGAATGGCGCCGTGATCACGCCATGCTCGAATCGCCGGACCGGCACTGGGGTGAGCGAGCAGTTTTGCCTCCCACTCCGGGTGCGAACGGGCGAAAAAATAGGCTGCCAGAATTAAAAAAGGCGTGGTCGGCAACAAGGGCAGGACGGCACCGATAATGCCGAGCAATACTGAACACACGCCGAGAACACGATAGACCGGCCGTTTCATGTCAGCTCCCAATAGCTTGGCCGGCTGTAGTTTTCCTTGAGCAGATCAATAAAAACCCGAACCCGCAGCGGCAGATGACGGCGTTGCGGAAAAACCGCGTAGATACCCATCGGGGGCGCCTGCCAGGCGTCGAGCACTGAGGTTAGCCGACCCTCTTTTAGATCCTGCCCAACCTCCCACAGCGAGCGCCAGGCCAAACCTTTACCGGCGAGCGCCCATTCGTGGAGCACCGCACCGTCATTGCACTCAAAATTGCCGCCGACTTTCAGCGTATCGACCTCCCCGGTTTGGGGGTTACGGAAAACCCAACCGCGTTGCTGGCCTAACGAAAGGCAATTATGCGCCGCCAGATCAGCCGGTTCACGGGGCACACCATGAGCCACAAGGTAGGCCGGGCTGGCGACGACCATCCGACGCATTTCGCCCAGACGCACGCTGACCAGACTGGAGTCAGTCAACTCGCCAATACGAATAGCGCAGTCGATATTTTCATTGAGCAAGTCGACCAAACGGTCGCGTAAATCAAGGCTGACCGTCACTTCAGAATTGATCCGCATAAAATCCGCAAGCAGTGGCGCAACATGCTGCCGGCCAAACCCGGAGGGTGCCGAAACCCGGAGCTGACCACTCGGCCGAATCCCACCCAGCGAAACTGCGGCTTCGGCATTGGCAAATTCGTTGAGCACCTTCTGGCAATCCTCAAGAAAAGCTTGCCCTTCAAAAGTGATAGTCAGTTTGCGCGTCGTCCGCAGCAATAATTTAACCCCCAGCCGCGACTCCAGCGCGTCCAGCCGCCGCCCGATCATTGCCGGGGTCACGCCCTCAACACGCGCCGCCGCCGAAAGACTGCCCCGTGTTGCAGCAACAACAAACGCTTCGATCTGTTTAAGGCGGTCCATTTGATACTTTAAGTAAAAGATGAAATGATTTTAACTGTCTTTTTATTAAATCAAAATAACAATAGAATTTGCTCCGTCGCATCAATTCACATTATTTTTCAGGAGCCCGCATGAGCCTCAATCTACCTGCCGGTGTACAAATCACCGCCCCCATCCAGCCCGGTTACGAATCCATTCTGACCCACGATGCGCTGGCCCTGGTCGCCAAATTGCACCGCGCCTTTGAAGCTCGTCGTCAGGAACTGCTCAAAGCCCGTGTGGCACGTCAGGCCCGCATCGACGCCGGCGAAATGCCGGATTTCCTGCCGGAAACCAAGCACATCCGCGAAGGTGACTGGAAGATTGCTCCCTTGCCGAAGGCGCTTGAGCGTCGCCGCACCGAAATCACCGGCCCGGTTGAAGCCAAGATGATCATCAACGCCTACAACTCCGGCGCTGATTCTTACATGACCGACTTTGAGGACTCAAACTCGCCGAACTGGGAAAACCAGATTCAGGGCCAGATCAACCTCTACAAGGCAATCCGCCGCGAACTCTCGTTCAAGAACGAGAATGGCAAAGAATACAAACTGAATGACCAGATCGCCACCCTGCAGATTCGTCCGCGCGGCTGGCACCTTGATGAAAAGCACGTACTGGTTGATGGCCAGCGCGTGGGCGGCGGCATCTTTGACTTCGCTGTGGTGCTCTTCCACAACGCCAAGGAGCAGATCGCTCGCGGCGCCGGCCCCTTCTTCTATTTGCCGAAGATGGAAAGCCACCTCGAAGCCCGCCTGTGGAACGACATTTTCGTCATGGCACAGGATCATATCGGCCTGCCGCAGGGCACCATCAAAGCAACCGTGCTGGTCGAAACCATTCT
>CAYRBE010000276.1:0-2685 GCA_964422345.1 uncultured Dechloromonas sp. | reverse complement strand
ATGGCGAGCAGCGCAGCATTCTTTTCAGCGGTTGAGGCGGTGGCCAGACGGCGTGAAGCAGTCCGGGCCTGACGGCCAATCGTCTGCATGTATTGTTTGATGTCCATGATGTTCCGGGTTCTGCACAAAAGAACATTATAGCCAGACAAATTACTTGGAACTTCCTGAAGCAGCTAAACTCTTATCCGCACCGACAACATGGCTTTACATCGAGGACAAGATGTCTGAAAAACTGATATTACCGACTGAAGTTAAGGTTTGCGCCACATGCAGCTATTGGGATGGCGAGCGTCAGGTCGATGCCGACATGAAACTGGTGGTGGTTTCCGAAGATTGCCACGGCGAATGCTTGGTCCAAGGCGAACAAAAACCCGGTGTGCACGACGTGCGAACTGAGGAATGTGATTGCATCTGGGAAGACTTGGAGCCAGATGCGCCTGCCGAAGGTTCAGCGGCTTAAATTACTTTGTGACGGCGAGGCGCATGCCCAGCCGTAAAAACTCTTCCCAAATATTACCCTGGCCGATGCCCTTGGCCAGACGGTCGATCTGGCCGGCGTGTTTTAGTGCAGCTTCGAGTGCTACGGTGGACATGCGCTGCAGGGCTTTTTTCACCGGCATCTGGCGCGGCCCCCAGACTTTGGCTTCCTTGAGCATCAGGTCAGCGGGTTTGCCGGCATCAATGCCCATGCGGATTGTGGCCAGTGCGCGAATTTCTTCGCTCATTGCCCACAGCACGAGCGGCGGCGCTTCGCCTTCCTGCATCAGGCCATCCAGCGTCCGTTTAAGGCGGGCCAGATCACCCACCAGCAGCGCTTCGCGCAAGCCTTCAATGTCGTAACGCGCCACGTTAAGTACGGCTTCGTGGATTTGCGCGGCACTGAGTTGTCCGGCCGGGTAGAGCAGGCCTAGCTTTTGAATTTCCTGATGGGCGGCAAGCAAATTGCCTTCGACCCGTTCGGCGATGAATTTCAGGCTATCAAGATCAGCGCTTTGTTGCTGCCGGCGTAGGCGACCGGCCAGCCAGCCGGGTAATTCTGCCAAGGGCGGGGCCATCAGTTTGATTGCAACCCCGGCATTGACCAACGTGGTGAACCAGACGGCTTTTTCATCCTGCCAATTAAGTTCGGGCAGGGTAATCAGCAGCATGTTGTCGAGCGACAGGTTTTGACACCATTGTTGCAAAGCGGCGCTGCCATCCTTACCGGGTTTGCCGGTTGGAATGCGCAGGTCGATCAGTTTCTTGTCACCGAACAGCGACATGTTGCCCCCGGCAGCAAGTAGCTGCCCCCAGTCAAACTGGGGTAATACGGTCAGGACTTCGCGTTCGCTGTAACCCTGCTGCCGGGATTTGGCGCGAATCTGGTCGGCGGCCTCCAGTACGAGCAGTGGCTCATCACCATAAAGAACGTACAGCGGGCGCAGATCGCGTTCGAGGTGCGCCGCTAGCTGATCGCCCTTGAGCAGCATTATTCGTCGTCTTCCAGATCAGGATTGCGGGGCTTGATGATCGACATGCGACGCATGATCTGATTGACCAAGTCGTTGTTCATGTCACGCCAGAGCAGGCCTTCTTCAAGATCCTTGGCCAGGATATTGGAGTCGTCGAAGGTGATGTCGCGGCTGAGGTTGACCTCGTTCGGCTTGACCAGAATCTGCCCCTTGCTGTTGACGATCTGGAAACGATAATCGAGTTGCAGCCGATATTCCCGCACCCGGCCTTGAGCATTGACGCTGAGAATGGTCTTGATGCGGTTGTCACTGAGTTGCTGGAAAATCGCATCGGCTTCTTTGGGCGAATCAACGATTTTGGTGCTACCTGATGCGTTGATGTAACGCTCCAGCCAGATGCGGACATCAGCGGTATCCGGTAGGGCAATAAATAGCGATTTGTAGGGCAGGTTGCCGCTCAGCGTCCCGCGTAAGTGGAATCCGCAGCCGGTGATGAGGGCGGCAAGTAGTACAGCGAATAACAGCTTGAACGGGAGGCGCATGGCAGCTTTCCTTATACGACGATGTTGACCAGACGGCCGGGTACGACGACGACTTTCTTGGCCGGCTGGCCTTCCATGAATTTGACGGCACCTTCAGAGGCCAGCGCCAGCGCTTCGATGCTGGCTTTGTCGGCAGTGGCGGCGACGCGAATCGAACCGCGTAGTTTGCCATTGACCTGCACCATCAGCTCGATTTCATCCTGCTTCAAAGCTGCCGGGTCGGCTTTCGGGAAGGCTTGATTGCCTGCATCCAGACCCGGTTTGAGTTCGGCAAACAGCGCCTGACCGATGTGCGGGACGATGGGGAAGAGCAGCAGAGCGATGCTTTCCAGTGTCTCCTGAGCCAGTGCGCGACCGGCAGCATCCTTGAGGTCGCACTTGTCGTAGGCGTTCAACAGTTCCATCACAGCAGCAATGGCGGTATTGAATTGCTTGCGCCGACCGTAATCGTCGGCAACCTTGCCCATGGTCTGGTGCAGCTTGCGGCGCAGGTCGGTCTGAGCCGAACTCAGGCCGTCATTATTGGTACAAGCGGCAACGAGGCCGGTTTGAACGTGGTCGTAAGTCGTCTTCCACAAGCGACGCAGGAAGCGGTAAGCGCCTTCAACGCCAGCATCGGACCATTCCAGCGACTGATCGGGCGGCGAGGCGAACATGATGAACAGGCGGGCGGTGTCAGCGCCGTATTGGTC
>CAYRBE010000275.1:0-2692 GCA_964422345.1 uncultured Dechloromonas sp. | reverse complement strand
GCCTCAGCATAAGCTTGCGCTCGGGGTACGCCAATCGCCACATGAAATGCGTGCTCACCGTAGGGTATCAGTGAGCACGCGTAAAGGTATTCAGTACCATTGCTTTCGCTCCCTGAAAAAATCTTGTTTGAACCACAGGCGCGCACTTTTTCGAAATCTAAACCAGATTTCCCAACAGCGCTGTCATGGTCGGGCAATTGCACCAAAACCGTGCCTTTACTATCGTAAATTTTTAGAACTGCGCCGGGAGGTAACCGCTGCGACATCGTCTTCGCGATCCAGGACAAATTGACGGTAACCAGCATGATGCCGCGCAACTCGCCGTCGGCATTGAAAATTGGGCCAGCAATCGGGATGACCGGCACATTACTAATTTTGCCCAAGACATAGTTGTCAACGAAGACCGATTTGGTTTCCAAGACTTTCTGAAAATAGACCCGATCACGGATATGCATATTGTTCGCTGTACCTTGGCGTGCGGAACAGTAAATATTGCCCTCAAGGTCAGCGGCAACAAAATTGGAAAAATTGTCGGGTTCTTTGATAGCGTTGAGTAGCAACTCCGCAAAGTGCTCTTTGCAGACGGCATGATTTGAATTGAACACTGCTGAATCACGCGCAAGTACGGCAACCAAGGTTTTTGCCTGGTGCTCAAGATCGCGCTGGTAGTTGGTGATTACACCACTCCACTCGACAATAGAACGCTCAGCTTGATCGGTAGCTAGTCGCCTGCCCTCAGCTGCGTTAAACAAAATCAGACCCAGGGCGGGTATCACGGCGAGAAACACGGCCAGCAAAAACCGCTGGCGTAGCCCCAGTCGCATGCGTTCTAGCAAGGAGGTGTTAATGGGGGGCTGCGACATTGACGGGAATTGGCGGGCTAGTGGGTTCGGCCGGGCAATCTGGCCAACATGCCTCATTAGCAGCCACTGGCGCTGACGAAAGGCTCCAGTAAGCTTGGGTCTCGGAAAAGCGAGGAGCAGGGCCTAAATAACGTAGGCGACCGTACGCAGTATCACGCTCGATCGCCATTGATTCTGCCACGGCGGGAGGCACCTTGATTTCGGTCGGTGTCGGCGAGAAGTGCGGAAATGACTGTATCCACATCGCGGTACGGCTAAGTGAAACCTTGACGTGATAACTGCCACCCTCGTGTGCCCGGCGCAGCAAGGCCTCAGTCACGCCAAAGGCACCAAGATAGCCGGTGATGTAGTCATTCGGGTAGACCGGGCTTAGCTTGGGATGATCAATTGACCCTTCTGTGACGGCCATTCCGGTTGCCGACTGTGCCAGTTGTTCCCAACCCCGGCGAGTTCCCCAGGGGCCTTCGTCGCCATAGCAGGAGAACGATAAGTAAATGATCCCGGGACGGAGTGCTGCCACTTCCTGGGCTGAGAAACCAAGCTCACTCATCGCGCCCGGTCGATAACTCTGTGCAAAAACGTCAGCTTTACGGATCAGCCCTCGCAAGCAATTGGCATCAGCCCCGCTTGTCAGATCGAGAATTGTAGACAGCTTGCCATGCCCTGTATCAATCACAAAACTTGGAATAGTCGGATGCGAAGGTGAGCGCACACGCAATACGGTTGCGCCTTGCTCAGCCAGTGTACGGGTAGCCGTCGGCCCTGCTAGAACATGAGTTACATCCAGCACGCGGACATTGGACAAGGGACGTGCTTCCGGAACAAACGGTTCTGGTGCGCTGTCGCCGATACGCTCAATGCTTACCACGGGTTGGCTCGCCAGCAGCGCTCCTTGCGGATGTGCCAGCCACTCATCAGGGCTTCGGGCAACGGCGGCACAAAGCCCAAGCTTGGCAGCCGCATTTTCTAAATCGAAGCTATTCCACCCGAGAACTGCAGCATTGATAGCGCTTAGGTTGTTTGGGCAGTTCAACAATTCAAGCAAACCATTGCGTAGCAGGGGATACCCCCCATGCAAAAATATGCTGCGACCATCGCGGCAGGTGTGAAAACAGGTAAGTGGGTAGGTGACGTCAGGATAGGGCACAGGATAGCCGCGCTGGCGCAACAGCAACACAGACTCCAACGACAAGGCGGCAGCTGCCACATTAATTGAAACCGACTGCTCTCGACCAGTACGCTGCCGCCAAACTTCGCAAATTGCGAGGCTTTGGGCGGCTAAAGCTACAGATGCAGCCTCGCCGAGACGGAATGTGCTTGGGAAGATTGGGTCTTGGCCGCTGAAATCAATCTGCGAGCGTTTTTTGTCAAGGTGCTTCGAGAGTTCAAGCAGCCGGTCTAAGGCAATTGATAACGACAATTTCCACCTCTTCGTATGTAAAGGGAGTGGGGCCAGCTTGAGTAGTTAGGGGAGCGATTCTTCGAGCTATTTTGCATAGCATAAAACCCAAAGTGCATTAGTTGAGTATGATTGAAGCTGGGAGTGCAAGTCAATAGCCGGTTTTAATCATTCTGTTCACAGTAAATCTCCCCAAAACACCTCAACAAACTCTGATACACAGAGGCTGCAATTTAATTAACCAGCGGCGTTCAGCTTACGGCGCCGGATCAACGGCGGGTCTGGAGAGAGTTTCAGAATGACTCTTTGTGGCCCAGACTGTGTAAAAACGTCGATGAATTGAGCAACTGGCGATTATATGCGTCGCGTCGTCGGTTGAATCGCCCCTAGTTTCCTAGACACCGAAAGAGCCTCAAACTGAGGTTTATCA
>CAYRBE010000274.1:830-2697 GCA_964422345.1 uncultured Dechloromonas sp. | reverse complement strand
GACGTCTGGTTACCCAGCGACTACAGCCCCCAAAAACGCTACGCCGTACTCTATATGCACGATGGTCAGGGCCTGTTTGACGCCAGCCTGACCTGGAACAAGCAGGCGTGGAACGTGCATCTGGCCCTGTCAAAGCTGATGCAGGATGGCAAGGTGCAGGACGCCATCGTGGTTGGCATACCCAATGGCGGCAGGTACCGCTACAGCGAGTACTACCCGGACAAGTACCTGGCACTCGCGCCGCCAGACGTGCGCTCGGATTATGTGCGCCGCGCCCAAGCGGACAAGCCTCTGGCCGACGCCTATCTGCGCTTCATCGTGGAAGAGCTCAAACCTGTCATCGACCAGCGCTACGCCACGGTGCGCGAGCCAGCAGGCACCTTCATCATGGGATCGAGCATGGGCGGCATGATTTCCATCTACGCCCTGTGCGAATATCCTGAGGTATTTGGCGGGGCTGCCGCTTTATCCACGCACTGGGTCGGGCGACCCAGCAGCTGGGGCACGCCGGACAGACTTCAAAATGCCAGTTTGCCATCGGCAGCATTCCAATACCTGCGAGGCCACTTGCCCAAAGCCAATACGCGCCGCCTGTACATGGACCACGGCACCACCGGGCTGGATGCCATCTATGGAATTCACCAGGCAGTGGTCGACGCAATCGGCCGGGACATGGGCTACGACGCAGCCCATTGGCAAAGCCGCATTTTTGCCGGTGCCGGACACACCGAAGCCGACTGGTCGGCCCGGGTGGAGATTCCGCTGAGCTTCTTGCTGGCAAAGCCCTAAGCCGCAGCCGTGACCTGCTGAGCCAGCTATCGTCAGCTCGCGTTCCCTCCTACAACAGCAGGCCCGTGCTGGCGACGGCCAGCTATGCAGTTGGCCGATTTGATAGACACACCAACGACAAGTTTCGGGTGATCACTATACGGTTGTCACTGGCTGTTGACCAGGAACTGGTGTTGGGGTCCGGTACTGGGAGTCCCACCAGTGCCTTCGCTGCATCGATGCTGGTTGGGGTCGCTGCTCAAGATCTTCTTATTGCCGTCTCTTTGCGCATTATCAACACAACCCCCTTTCTTTCTGATTTCATCCCATTTCTTGGATGGTGAAATTTTAGGAGGAAGTCATGATCTACGAGTCAAAGGTAGCTGCAGTAGTCGCCAGAACAGCCTTGGTAACAGGCTTCTTGCTCAGCGCATCCTTCACATCGGCCGCACCGGGCTGGGCGATCCCGCAGGGCGTGAAGACGGTGGAAGTGAGCGGCTATCCCATTTCATATATCGAGTCCGGGACTGGCGTGGCTGTGGTCATGCTCCACGGGGCATGGGTCGATCACCGTTTTCTGTCACCTCAGGTAGCCGAGTTCTCAAAGACCTATCGGGCGATCGCCCCCAGCCTTCGCCACTACTATCCTGAGCCGTGGGATGGCAAGGACGGTGCGTTCTCGGTCACTCAGCATGCGGCTGACGTAGCAGCAATGATCCGGCAGTTGAATCTTGGCAAAGTTCACCTGCTTGGTCACTCTCGCGGTGGTGCCGTGGCGGTTAACGTCGCTCGGCAGGCACCGGATTTGATTCGCACACTGATCCTTGAAGACGCTGGCGGCCTTGAACCGCTGCTTGCCGACCAATCGGTTGCCCAGAAGCGGGTTGAGGGTTCCGCGAAGTTGGCCGTATTCCTTCGCAGCAGCATGGATGGTGGCGATCGGCGAGCGACCGCACAAACGGCATGGAACACCGCTACCGGAGCAGGTGCGTGGGAGCGCATGCCACCCGAGATGCAGCAGGTGATCGCCGACACCTCTCCAACGATGACCACCACGACGCACTCAGACGCAACAGCTACCGCTTCCGGTGAGCTGCGA
>CAYRBE010000274.1:0-820 GCA_964422345.1 uncultured Dechloromonas sp. | reverse complement strand
ACGCCCTATGACGCTCCGGCGATCGGTTGCGATGACATTCGCAAATTCAACTTCCCCACGATGATTCTGCACGCAGAGCGCAGCCAGAAGATCTACAGCGACATGAGCGCGGCAATGAGACAGTGCAAATCCGACCTTGCGGAAGCGACGATCGTGCCAAACAGCAGTCACAACATGCACTACGACAACCCCACGTTCTTTAACAAGGCTGTTCTTGACTTTATGCAGCGCAACTAATTTGAAGGGGAACACTATGAAATTCTTGACCATCGTTCTATCCTCTTGTTTGCTGGTGGCGTGCGGAGGCGGCAACGAGCTGTCACAGGCGAGCCTGCCGCGCCCCGTTGCAAAGGCAGCAACGGTTCTCAGTAACAACGATATTGCGGTTCGCATGTACCAGGCCTTCTACGGCAAGGCACCCAGCAATGCGGACCTGACCAGTTACACGGCCGAGATCGCCAGCAAGGGAGAGTCTGCCTTTGCCGCTGCGCTGGCCGCCAAATTTGCCGGCACCAGCGATAGCGTGTTGGCCAAGGCGGTACTTGACAATCTGGGCGTGACGACCACGACCGTGACGGCCAGCGGTGAATACGCCACCTTGCTTGACGCGTTGGGGCAAATGTTTGCGTACTACGGCACCAATGCGCGTGGCCAGATCATTCTGAACGCGACCAAGCTGCTTGTCGATCTCTCAACCGACCCGACCTGGGGCGTTGCCGCGGTCGCCTACAACAACCAGGCGCAGGCCAACATCACCTACAGCACCAATTCGGCCAAGACTACGGCGGCGGTTGCGTCTACAGCCGTAGTCAAGGAAATT
>CAYRBE010000273.1:1232-2706 GCA_964422345.1 uncultured Dechloromonas sp. | reverse complement strand
GAATATTGTGATTGTGTTTTCCGCTCCCGTCCGGTCGGGCGATGGGGTGATTGTGGGGGTGATCGGCGAAACCGTTCCCATAAGCGCGATTACGCAACTCCTTGCAAAGAATCGAACGGGAGAAACGGCAGAAAGTTACCTGCTCAACGCAGAAGGATATTTTGTCACCACCCCCCGTTTTGTAGAAGAGATGAAAGAGGCTGGGCTGACCGCCAAAGACCCCGAACTGACCTATCAACTCGAGACACTTGCAAGCAGGGAATTGCAAAAATCAAAATCGGGCAGCGGAACTTATGCCAACTATCTTGGTGAGGAAGTCATCGGGCATTACACCTGGCTTCCTGAATTAAATTTGGGGCTGGTTTCCGAACAACAGACCTCTGAAGCCTACGCAACCGCAACCCGCCTTGCGGTAATCAGCGCTGCGATTATCGCATTCTCCATCCTGTTGATTTCAGTGGTTGCCTTTTTTATCGCGCGTCAAATTACACAGCCGGTAAAATTGATGGCAAGCGTGGCCAACCGCCTGGCGCTGGGGGATGTCGACCAAAAACTCGATTACAGCAGCAAGGACGAATACGGCATCCTGGCAGAGTCGATGAAGTCGATGCTGGCTTATCAAAGGGAAATGGCTGACGTTGCCAACGCGATTTCCAAAGGAGAATTGACAGGAAATATTCATCCAAAATCCGATGCGGACCATCTGGGTCATGCCTTCAAAAAAATGATCGAAAGCCTGCGTGAAACCATTCAATACGTGGCTGAAAACGCCGGGAATCTCATGGCTGCCTCCGAACAATTATCGAACTCTGCAAGCCAGACGGGCGAAGCGACTTCTCAAATTGCCCTGACCATTCAACAGGTGGCCAGAGGGATCACCACCGAGGCTGAATCGGTCAACAATACCGCGTCTGCGGTGGAAAAAATGTCTCACACCATTAACGTGGTTGCAAGCGGCGCTCAAAAACAATCCAATGCCATCAGCAAGGTGTCGCTGGTCACCTCCCGCATCAGCGCCGCCATTGAACAGGTGACCCATAACGCGCTCTCTGTGACGTGCGATTCGGCTGAAGCCGCCAGATACTCCCGCGAAGGCGCCAAGACCGTTCAGGAGACCATCTCGGGCATGGAGGCCATCCGCTCGAAGGTCGGGCTTTCTGCCGCCAGGGTTGAGGAGATGGGGCTCCGCTCTGAAGAGATTGGAGCCATCGTCGAAACCATCGAGGATATTGCCAGCCAGACGAACCTCCTCGCTCTCAATGCCGCCATCGAAGCCGCCCGCGCGGGCGAACAAGGCAAGGGGTTTGCTGTGGTCGCCGATGAGGTTCGCAAACTCGCCGAACGCTCGAGCCTTGCCACAAAGGAAATCGCCGGTCTCATCAAGGGCATTCAGAAAACTGTTAATGATGCCATCAGCGCTATGAAAGCCTCTGCTTCTGAGGTCGAATCAGGCGTTGTCCGCGCAAATTCTGCT
>CAYRBE010000273.1:0-1179 GCA_964422345.1 uncultured Dechloromonas sp. | reverse complement strand
GAATATCCTCGGTGCCGCCGGGTCTGTTTTCAAGCAGGCGGAGAAAGCAGGCAATGCTGCCGCTAAAGTCAACGCCGCTTCCAGCGAGTTGGTGGAAGCGGTTGAATCTGTCTCCGCTGTTATCGAGGCAAACACGGCTGCCACCGGGGAGATGAATGCCAATTCCTCCGATCTCACTCAATCCATCGAGAATATTGCCAGCGTCAGCGAGGAGAATAGTGCTGCGGTTGAAGAGGTTTCCGCCTCGACAGAGGAAGTTTCGGCGCAAGTTGAGGAAGTCTCTGCTTCTGCCGCCTCACTGAAGGAGATGGCTCAGAAACTCTCACGTCTGGTCGCGCACTTTAGACTTTAACCTGCCGCGGGGAAAGAAATTTTATTTAGCCTGATTTGATTTTAATGTTCAAGACCCCACGTAGTTAGCGTGGGGTCTTGAACGGTTTTCCTTGTTTGATCGGCACAGTCAAATCTAGAGTGCGCCGATATTGTGTGCCCCCACGGGGATGCTGTATGGTTAACTGTGAAAAAGTAAAAATCTTGTTCATGGGATAAGTATAGTAAATCTTTGCCTTATTGTAACTTAAATCAATTCGTGAAATAAACTGCATCAACCAGGCTTTCAGGTCGCTGATATTGCCTGCCTCTTGTAGTTGTGTCAATTGCACGCGCCATGTCTCAAGAATGATCTCCATCGCTTCCGTCGTGATCTCAATTTGTGCCGCGGCCAATTGCATCGTCAACTGGTCAAGGTCTGCTTTTGCTTTTGCGCGCTCTGCCTCTCGTTGCTTCAGCCGGTCTTGCGCCGCCGCCGATCCTGTTTTCTCGATCGTATTCAAGTTTCGTTGAATGGCGATTTCCAGTTCCTCGATTTCGCGCTGTGCTGCTTTGATCTGTCTTTCGGTCTCAGCTGTTGACTCAAATTTCTTTTTGGTTTCGGTTATCACCTCCGATAGGTATTCTTGTGTCAGGATCTTATTCAAAACGGTCGCCATGACCTGCGCTTCGGCATTATTTGCGCCAATTCGCTTTGATGGGCAAGCTGCATACCCTTGTCGGTTTTTCTTTCCGCACATGTAAAACCGCCAAGGGTAATTTTTATTTGCGACTCCGTAGACCATCATGTCGCCACAATCTGTGCAATAGGATAAACCTGAAAGCAAGGTCGGGCTCGCAACACGCCGG
>CAYRBE010000272.1:0-2736 GCA_964422345.1 uncultured Dechloromonas sp. | reverse complement strand
TTCAATCCCTGTAGTGCCCACCATCTTAACTCGTTGAAATGCAGGCGGTTCCGTCAACGGAGCCGCCTGTTTCGTTTTCACGGGATGGGTTGGTGGCCAATTTGGTGGCCATTTTTGTCGGGTAGCTTTCTCTCTGGCCTTACTAAGAAGGTGGTGATCGTCAGTGATTCAGCAATTGTAATAGGGCTCCGATGGCTGATAGAACCTCAACGGGTAACGGATAAAAAAAGTGGGGCACTACCACCAACCATGCCGAGAGGAATCCTTCGTAAAGTGGCTTGGCCCATCGAGCCTTTTTTCACTCCAAATATTTGTAGACAATATCATATGACAGCGTTACGTTAAGGGTTGCTTATCAATCAAAAAATCCGAATGATTTAATAAGGAGATGCAATGGCCGCTATTGAAAACAGCATAACAATCTCTGACGTAAAACTAGACGCAATTCCAGAGGGCACCATTCTGCTACGCATTGATTCGGTCATTCATGGGAGTCCCCATACTCATTGGGCTGAACTTAGGTTTGATAAAAACAACAAAAAAGATCCTGTTTCTATTCATCCGAGTAAGGCAAAGTAAAACCCGCTTGTTCTTAACGCGAAGTTCTTCTTGTACGAATTTCACTTGCTGACTGATCTTTCCTTTGACTCAGCCTTCAGACAAGAAATTAGTTTAAATCAACGGTAGCGCCTGTTTCGTTTTCGAGGTAGGTCAGTTGCTCTCCATTTTTTGGCTAGGCAGCGCGCAAGGGTCTTTCTTGGGCAGTAACGTCAGGATGTGCGCAGCCGTACGGTCGACCGCCTGCCGTTGATGTTCGGCGGAAGCCCGGATGTACCGTGCCGTGGTGCGAGTGCTGGTGTGACCCATGAGTTGGCCGAGGGCTACGATGTTGGTGTTCTCATCGGCCTGCAGCGACGCAAAAGAATGCCTCAAAGCATACGGCGGCTTGACCGGGATTTTGGCTTTCTTGCACCACCGCTCCAGCCTTCGACGGTATACCCCGGCTGTATAGGGTGTGCCCTCATCATTCAGGAAGATATGGTCTTCGTCAGGATGGGAATCAAGCTGGCGCCTAACAATAGAAGGGTCGTAGGGCAGTAGGGCTTGCAGAAAGATGGGCGAAGTGCGATTATCGACACGAGCCTTATTGGTGGAAAAGATTCTGGTTTTTGAGTTGCGCTTGCCGTGGAGATCCGTAATGAAACTCAATCGATGGACACCCCCTAAACAGGAGCCCTCGCAATGAGGCGACCACGCGTTCTAGTGACTGGTGCCAACGGTTTCATAGGTTCACGGTTGTTAACTGCGGTCGCCGGAAATCGGGGCGTAGCCGCGGCAGCCGGGATCGACCTAGTCCGCTCTTCCTGGACAACGGATTTGCCGATCCATCCGATAGACCTATGCGATGGCAAGGAGATCGCCTCCTTTCTAAACGAGTTCAAGCCCGATGCCATGGTGCTCAATGGCGCCATCAAAGGGCTGGATGCCTGCGCGCGCAGCTCGAGGGCACTGGCAGTCAATGTTTTTTCCCATGCTCCGTTCATCGAATATGCACTAAAGAACGGTTCCCATGTGGTCTTCATCTCGTCCGACATGGTGTTCGGAGGATGTACGGGCGGCCCGTTCGATGAGTGGCATCCCTTGAAATCCAACAATGCATACGGGGCGATGAAGATAGCGGGCGAGCAGATTGTGGGGATTGTCCCTGACCATGCCATCGTGCGGACGGCTCTGGTTTGTGGCACTTTTTCTGCACTAGAAACGCAGGAATTCCGCGCGGCCTGGCTGGTCGGGGAACTCCAGAACCAGACACATCTGCCCCTGTGGTGCGCCTGCCGGGCGCTTCACGGGCAGCAGGTGAGACTTGCTAGCAATGTCTTTTCAACACCTACCTTTGTTGATGACCTTGTGAAGGACTTGACGTCGATTCTGCTGTCTCGGATATGCGGAATATTCCACTGCTGCGGCCGCGAGCGCTTGTCCCGATTCGAGATGGGACGCCTATCGCTTCGTCCGCTTGGGCTGGAGAACAGGGTCACGGGCTTTGTCCTGCCGGTCAACGATGTGCGTCCGCTCGATGTTTCACTGGCCAACACCCGGACGTGCACAATCCTAAACTCAGAACCCATCCCGATGACGGAAGCGCTGCGCCGGACCGTCACGGAAACCCCGGGATTGCAGTGAGTACCGAACTGTCATTGCCCGATGTCATTTCTGCGGTCGGGAAAGAAGCTTTACCGTTGATCAAACAAACGCTGCAGCAAAAATGGCTTTATTCTCACTATATCCACGGCAAGAACGCTTTTGAGGCAGGCAAGGTCGCTGGCATAGGTGAGTCGGTCTGTCGCCAAGTGGCCGCAGCGACAGAGATTGTTTGGGCCGCCATTTTAGTTCTTGACGATATAATGGATGGCGACGAGGTGCGATATCACGCTCCTTCAGCCTGGAAGGCAGAGGGGTATTCCGCTGCCACCGGAGAAATGACGCTGGCCCTGCTTGAAGGCATCCGGCTTGTTAATGAGGCGTCCCTGCGTGACTCCCTGCTGAATGCCTGCGCCAGTACCGTTCATGCGATGCGAATGATCGCCAGACTTTCGCCAGTTGGGACACTCGCGGATACGGAAGCACCATTCAGGCAGTTGGGATCATTGTCGGCGTTCGCGGTAGCTTGGCCATGGCGCGATTCACGGATGTGGCGAATCGCAGAATTGGAGACCTGCGCCGGACAGTTGGTCA
>CAYRBE010000271.1:0-2740 GCA_964422345.1 uncultured Dechloromonas sp. | reverse complement strand
CCCAAAATAATGGAGCAGGAGTGGCACGGCCAATGCGCTGATTTACGCGGTGAGCCAGCCCCGACAGGAGAGAAACTTTCTCTTTCAGTGCCACGCTCGCGCTGCCCAAAATGTGGACACAAAATTAGTGCTCTAGAAAACATTCCAGTCATCAGTTACCTGATACTTAAGGGAAAATGTTCTGGATGCGGGACGTCGATTTCACCGCGTTATCCAATCATAGAAGTTTTGACGGCGTTACTTTCTGCCTATGCGGCCTGGCACTTCGGCCCCACAATTCAAACAGTTGGCGCGCTACTTCTTATTTGGTCGCTGATTGCACTGACAGCAATCGATTTCGACACCCAATTACTCCCAGACGCCATCACACTGCCACTACTTTGGCTGGGATTAGCCTTCAATATCGCCAATACCTACACCGACATCTCTACCGCCGTCATTGGCGCAATGATCGGCTACCTGTCTCTTTGGCTTGTTTTCTGGGGATTCAAACTCGCTACCGGCAAAGAGGGCATGGGGTATGGAGATTTCAAATTACTAGCGGCACTCGGTGCCTGGCTGGGATGGCAAATGCTACCTGCAATTATTCTGCTTTCATCCCTCGTCGGCGCCATTGTTGGGATTACCTTGATTCTGGTCGCACGCCATGGTCGTAACATCCCGATTCCATTTGGCCCCTATCTGGCAGCAGCCGGATGTATCGCGCTTTTTTGGGGCCCCGCAATAACCCAACGCTATCTCGGCCTCCTTGCTTGAAATATCGTTCACCGACCTGATATAGGCTTGACCACCTCTCGGTTATAATTCAAGGTTTTGGAGGATTCTCATGCCTATTTATGAATATCGCTGTGACTCCTGCGGTTACCAGAAAGAACATCTCCGCAAGATCAGCGATCCACAGCTAACAACCTGCCCTTCCTGCGGCAAGGAAAGCTACACAAAGTTGCTCTCTGCAGCAGGATTCCAACTCAAAGGCAGCGGCTGGTACGCCACTGACTTTAAGGGCAGCACATCTGGAAAATCCGATAAAGCACCACCTTGCGAAGGTGGCACAGGAGCATGCACGCCGTGCGCGGCCAGTTAATCAAACGTTATTTTATTACCGGGCTCCTTATTTGGGTGCCCCTGGTCATCACTGGATGGGTGCTGTCGACGATCGTCTCCGCGCTTGACCAGTCGCTGCGACTATTGCCGGAAACGATCCACCCACAAGCGCTATTTGGCTTTTCGATTCCTGGCACCGGCGCATTACTCACCTTACTGATGATTCTGCTGACCGGTTTGCTGGCCACTAACTTCATCGGCCAAAAACTGGTGCATTGGTGGGAAAAACTACTGGCCCGCATTCCGGTCGTTAACTCGGTTTACAACAGCGTCAAGCAAGTTTCCGACACTCTCTTCTCACCTAACGGCAACGCATTTCGGAAGGCTGTTCTGGTTCGCTACCCGCACCAAGAAAGTTGGACCATTGCCTTCCTAACTGGCCAACCTGGCGGCGATGTGGTCAATCACCTTGATGGCCAATATGTCAGCGTTTATGTCCCAACCACCCCCAACCCGACATCTGGCTTCTTTCTGATGATGCCGGCCAAAGACGTGATCGAACTCGACATGACAGTCGACGAAGCACTCAAATACATTATCTCGATGGGCGTGGTAGCACCACCCACCCACCATCGCGTCATTACCAACACCTGAATCAACCGGAAAGCTTCATGCGTACCCATTACTGCGGACAACTCAACGCCTCTCTCGACGGACAAACTGTAACCCTGTGCGGCTGGGCTCATCGCCGCCGCGACCACGGCGGCGTCATCTTTATTGACCTGCGCGACCGCGAAGGCCTGGCTCAAGTCGTTTGCGACCCGGATCGTGCCGATATGTTTGCCATTGCCGAATCCGTCCGCAATGAGTTCTGCCTGAAAATCACCGGCAAGGTTCGCCCGCGTCCGGCCGGCACGACTAACGCCAATCTCGCTTCCGGTGAAATTGAAATTCTCTGCCATGAGATCGAAGTTCTGAATCCAGCGGTAACCCCACCATTCCAGCTTGACGAAGACAATCTCTCTGAGAACGTTCGCCTGCTCCACCGCGTTATCGACCTGCGCCGTCCGCAGATGCAAAACAACATGATGCTGCGCTACAAGACAGCGCGCGCTTTCCGTCGCTTCCTTGACGACAACGGTTTTATCGACATCGAAACCCCGATGCTGACAAAATCCACCCCGGAAGGCGCCCGCGACTACCTCGTCCCGTCCCGCGTGCACCCCGGCCAGTTCTTTGCGCTCCCGCAATCACCGCAGCTTTTCAAGCAATTGCTGATGGTTGCCGGCTACGACCGTTATTACCAGATCGTCAAATGCTTCCGCGACGAAGATCTGCGCGCTGACCGCCAGCCTGAATTTACCCAGGTCGATATCGAAACTTCGTTCATGAGCGAAGACGAAATCACTGCACTCACCGAAAAACTGATCCGCACCGTTTTCAAAGAAGCCATCAACGTTGATCTGCCAGACTTCCCGCGCATGACCTACGCTGAAGCCATGCATCGCTTTGGCTCCGACAAGCCGGATCTCCGCGTCACGCTCGAACTGACTGAAGTCACCGACGCCTTCAAAGATGTCGCCTTCAAAGTATTCGCTGGCGTCGCCAACAGCGAAGGTGGTCGTATCGCTGCAATGCGAATCCCCGGTGGCGCCACGCTGACCCGTGGTGAAATCGATGCCTACACCCAGTTCGT
>CAYRBE010000270.1:0-2807 GCA_964422345.1 uncultured Dechloromonas sp. | reverse complement strand
CAAGATCAAGGTTATTAACCAATGCCTCTTCAACCAACTGATCAAGTACCGGATCGCCAAAGGCTTTCCACCATTGGCGATCAATGCTCAAGGGCTTGAGGGCAGCCGGCGGTACATCGACAGCCGGAGTTTCATAAGCTGGCCAGATGGTAGAGCAACCAGTCATGCCCAACATGACACTCAAAACTAATGGCTTCAAATGCGTGCGGAGTGTTTTAGGGAGAGACAAATTAAGTTCCAGATTCGTTAAAAAACATATTTATCTACTGCAAGACATTGGTGAAAACGTCATTACTGCCACATTCTCACCAACTGACGTTTGTTAAGTTTACGTCAGCTTAACTAGCTTGCACACAATGGCGAGGCAAATATGTTTCCATATGGTTGATTTAGGTCAAGCCTAGAGCGGCTTTATCATGACTTTAGCATTCTCAGGGTGTAGAGTATTTAAGTAACAGGTCGTTAAAAAGGCACGCTGTCGGCCTGTAAATGTATTTACAAACAGTCACAGCGTTCATTTTCGAAAGCATGTAGTGTATGCCTTGAGGGGCCGGATACTCGGGAAGCAACCTGATATACAACGGCACCAACAATGAATAACTTTCTTTGGATGGAATTAAAAAATGTCCAACTCAACCAGCAAGAAAACAAACGTCTCAAACAAAAAAAAGCAACCTGATTTGGCGCCTCAAATGCTCGGTGGCATGAACGCCATCATGCAAGCGTGGGGGCCGGTCGGTGAATATATGGTCGATGCAACGCAACGCACCATTCTTTTCTGGGATTTATTGCGTCAGCGCAGCGACCAATACTATGCACAGAAGGCGAAGGATGTGCCGCATGTGCTTAATTTTGATGCCGAATTGGTTCTTGATGCCCGGACTTTTGAGCGCCCGGCGAACTACTTGTTGGTGCGTGTCAAAGCACCGGCAGGCGTAGTAATTGACTCGAAAAAACGTCCATTTGTCGTGGTTGATCCAAGAGCAGGCCATGGCCCGGGAATCGGCGGCTTCAAGGCTGACAGCGAACTCGGTGTCGCGATGAAAGCAGGTCACCCATGTTATTTCGTAGGTTTTACCCCCGAGCCTATGCCGGGGCAGACCATTGAAGACATTATGCGGGCTGAGGCGGTATTCCTTGAGAAGGTCATCGCCCTCCACCCCGAAGCGGAGGGTAAGCCCTGCGTGATCGGTAATTGTCAGGCGGGGTGGGCAGTATTGCTGGTCGCAGCCACTCGTCCCGAACTGTTTGGGCCGATCATCGTTCCCGGCTCCCCCCTCTCCTACTGGGCTGGCATCGAGGGTGAAAACCCGATGCGTTACACCGGCGGTTTGGCCGGCGGTAGCTGGATTACCGCGCTGACCAGCGACCTCGGTAATGGCAAGTTTAACGGTGGGCATCTGGTCAAGAATTTTGAAAATCTCAACCCGGCCAATACGCTGTGGGGTAAGAATTACGATATCTGGTCGAATATTGATAAAGGCGGCGAACGCTTCCTTGAATTTGAAAAATGGTGGGGTGGCCACGTCAATCTGAATGCCGAGGAAATTCAGTGGATTGTTGATCAACTGTTTATCGGTAACAAACTGGCGACGGGTGAAATTACGACCAGCGATGGTGCTCAGGTAAATCTCCGAAACATCCGTTCACCAATCATCTGTTTCTGCTCCAAGGGCGACAACATTACCCCGCCGCAACAGGCTCTGGGTTGGATTGCTGATTTGTATGCCAACGACGATGACATTCGCACTGCTGGCCAGACGATTATTTATGCCATCCACGAAAACGTTGGCCACTTGGGGATTTTTGTCTCCGGTGGTATCGCCAAGAAAGAGCATCACGAGTTTGCTTCCAACATTGATCTGATTGATGTCTTGCCACCCGGTCTTTACGAAGCAGTCATGACGCCAAAATCAGCCAGTGATGCAAACTCCGATCTGATTGTGGGTGACTGGATTGTCCGTTTTGAGCGCCGCACCATGGCTGACATTCATGCCATCGTCCAGCCCAATCCTGAAAACGAGCGTCGTTTTGCTGCCGTAAAACGAGTTTCAGAAATTAATTTGGGCCTATATCAGACCCTGCTTCAACCATTGGTTCGTGCAAGCATGAACGAACAAACCATTGGATTGATGCAAAAACTCAATACGGCTGAACTGCCTTATGAGCTTTTTTCCGAACGCAATCCGATGATGCAGCAAATTGCCAAGCTCGCCGAACAGGTTCGCCAGCAACGCCAGCCGGTTTCGCACGACAACCCCCTGCTCGCCTTCCAGTCGAAGATGTCAGAGGGCATTATCGCTGCCCTAGACGGCTATCGGGACATGCGCGACAAGACCATGGAACAGATATTCCTTACCACCTACAGTTCACCGTTGCTTCAGGCCTTGGTTGGATTGCCGCCGGGTGAAGAGGTTGTGCGCAAACGGCCGGGCGAAGAACCAGAGCGCGTTGCCTTCATCAATCAACGGATTGCGGAACTCAAAGCACGTATTGCCGAAGGTGGTCTGCGTGAAGGAACAATTCGCAGTTTGGTTTATATCGGTTTGGCCGGCGAAGGCGTCGATGAGCGTGCATTCAATGAGCTAAAGATCATTCGTGCTGAAAACGAAGCGATTTCTCTCAGCGAATTCAAACAGATTCTGCGCGAACAGTTTTTCAGTATATTGCTTGATCAAGAAGTCGCGCTTCAGTCGATTCCCAAAATGTTGCCGGCTGACAATGAGCTACGTGCCAAAGCGCTTGATGCAATCAAACGCACAACTCAGGCAGCAGGAAAACTCACCGGCGAACGCGCCAAGCGACTG
>CAYRBE010000269.1:0-2812 GCA_964422345.1 uncultured Dechloromonas sp. | reverse complement strand
GCCAGACCTTCAATGAAGGAAATGTGCGTAGCGTTAATTTTGTGCAAACCGACGAAAAAATGCGGATTGTCCTGAACCTCAATCAGCCGATGGCCTATGACGCGCGAGTTGACGGAAACGCGCTGTTGATTTCTCTTGAAGCATCTGGGGCGCCAGCAACAACAGGCGCAGCAATCACCCATTTTGCAGCGCCACGAACGATGGGCGCTTCGCACGAAATTCGTGATATCGGATTTCGTCGAGGCAAGGATGGCGAAGCCAGAATTACGGTCGATCTGAGTGATTCCAATACGGGGATCGACATAAGGCAACAGGGCTCGTCCCTGCTGGTCGACTTCACAAAAACAAAATTGCCGGATCACTTGCGCAAGAAGATGGATGTCATTGACTTCGCAACACCGGTGACTGCCGTTACCGCCACCCAGCAGGGTGATGTGGCTCGCCTCAACATTACGCCGAAAGGTCTGTGGGAACACAACGCCTATCAAACCGAGACTCAGTTCGTCATCGAAGTGAAGCCGATCGTTGAAAATCCGAACAAACTGGTTCAAGGGTCTCGTGGTGGCTATCAGGGCGAAAAACTATCGTTGAACTTCCAGAACGTGGATGTGCGCCGACTGCTTCAAGTGATCGGTGAGTTTACCGGCATGAACATGGTTGTCAGCGATACGGTGGGCGGCAATCTGACACTGATTCTCAAGGACGTGCCGTGGGATCAGGCGCTGGACATCATCATGCAGCAGCGTGGCCTTGACATGCGCAAGAACGGAAACGTCATTTTGATTGCTCCGCGCGAGGAAATTGCAACCAAAGAGAAGCTGGAATTTGAGTCTCGTGCTCAGATTGGCGATCTTGAGCCGACGCGTACGGAAAACTTCCAGTTGAATTACCAAAAAGCCGAAGCGGTTCAGAAGCTGCTGACTGACACCAATCAGCGAATGCTGTCAAAGCGCGGCAGTGCCGTGGTTGATGCCAGAACCAACATGTTGTTCGTCCAGGACACACCGTCACGGCTGGAGGATGTTCGGGGGCTTATTGCGAAGATTGACGTTCCAGTGCGCCAGGTCTTGATCGAAGCGCGAATTGTCGAGGCGTCGGATAGCTTCAGCAAGGACATGGGTGTACGTCTTGGCTTCCACCAAAGCAATCCTACTGGCCTGTTTAATGGACAAAAGTATGTAGCAGGCGCCCGTATCGCAGATACTGCAAACACCGCCTATACCGGTGCTGCAGGTCCTACCTCACTTGCCGACACGATGTTTGTGAATATGCCGGCCAACCCTCGTTCTGGCACCGCAGGTGTGGCGTCTCTGATTTTGTTCAATTCGGACGCCACCCGGTTTATCAATCTGGAAGTGTCAGCGCTTGAGGCGGATGGTCGCGGCAAAGTAGTTTCAAGTCCGCGCGTGGTTACTGCGGACCAAGTTGAGGCCATTATCGAGCAGGGCGTAGAAATTCCGTATCAGCAAGCGACTTCTTCTGGTGCAACCTCGGTTTCCTTCCGGAAGGCCAATCTTGCGCTCAAAGTGAAGCCGCAAATTACCCCGGATGGCAAGATAACGATGGCGCTTGATGTCAACAAAGATACGCCCAATACGCGTCTGACTACCGGTGCCGGTATCGCGATTGATACCAAGCACGTCAAAACCGAAGTGCTGGTAGAAAATGGCGGTACAGTGGTGATCGGCGGTATCTACCAGCAGGAAACCCGCGAGACAACCAACCGGATCCCGGTGCTCGGCGAACTTCCGTATCTCGGTTGGCTGTTCAAGAACACCCAGAAGTCCGATGACAAGACCGAGCTGCTGATCTTCATTACGCCGAAGATCATCGTGGATAGCTTAGCCATCCGCTAATAAAAGGGATAGCCGCAATGAAGGCCGGCCATGCCGGCCTTCATTCATTCCGATGCGGTAAAATTCACCCGTGCTCGACAATCCGCAAAATATCTATCTCGTCGGCCTTATGGGGGCCGGAAAAACCACCATTGGCCGGGTGCTTGCGCGCCGCCTTGGCTGGCAGTTTGTCGATTCCGATCACGAGATTGTTGCGCGGACCGGCGTCAGCATCCCGACGATCTTTGAGATCGAGGGAGAGCCCGGGTTTCGGCGCCGGGAATGTCAGGTAATAGAAGATATGACGGCTGCGCGCCACTTAGTGATGGCGACGGGTGGCGGAGTCGTGCTTGCGTCCGAAAACAGGTCGCGTCTCATGGAAAACGGATTTGTTGTTTTTCTCGATGTTTCGCCCCGGCAACTCCATGAGCGCACGCGTCACGACAAAAACCGCCCGTTGTTACAGGTAGATAACCCACTTCAGCGGCTGCAGGCGTTGCACGATGAACGCTCCTCTTTATATCGCGAGGCGGCGGATCTTGTGATTGATGCAAACGGTTGCAATGCCTCATCAGTAGTTCAGAAAATTCTTCAGGAGTACCAACAGCGATGCAGTCCCTGACCGTTCAACTCGGGGAGCGTTCCTACCCAATCCTGATAGGCCGCGGCCTGATCGATCAGTCGGCGCTTGTGCTTCCGTATCTCAAGCGGAAAAAAGTCGTCGTAGTAACCAACACCACTATTGCGCCGCTCTACCTCGCCAGGTTTGCAAACGGGCTGCGCGAATGCGGGGTGGCCGTTATTGAATCGATCCTGCCAGACGGCGAGCAATACAAGGAGTGGCAGACGCTCAATCAGATTTTTGACACCCTGCTGCAGGAACGCTGCGAGCGTTCAACTACACTGATTGCGCTGGGTGGTGGTGTGATCGGTGACATGGGCGGTTTTGCTGCGGCCTGCTACCAGCGCGGCATGCC
>CAYRBE010000268.1:0-2845 GCA_964422345.1 uncultured Dechloromonas sp. | reverse complement strand
ATTCGCGGTCGTGGCTGATCATGACCAGTGTGCCCTGATAGCGCTTGAGCCAGGCTTCGAGCCAGACGAGTGCATCCAAGTCCAGGTGATTGGTTGGCTCGTCTAGGAGCAAAATGTCAGACGGACACATCAGGGCGCGGGCTAGTTGCAGACGCATACGCCAGCCGCCGGAGAAACTGTTGACTGGATTGTTTAACTCGGAAACCTTAAAGCCGAGACCGAGGATAAGAGATTGGGCGCGAGCTTCGGCATCATGTTCGCCGGCATCATTGAGCGCCATGTAGGCTTCGGCCATACGCATGCCATCATCGCTTGCTTCGGCGTCGTGTACCTCGTTGCGGGCGGCGAGTAACTTGGTGTCGCCGTCGATAACAAAGTCAGTCGCGCTTTGCTCGGTTTCCGGCATGTCCTGTGACACCTGCCCCATCTGCCATTGCTTGGGGATAGAGTAGTCGCCACCATCTTCGTGTAGCGTGCCGTTGAGCAGGCCGAATAAAGTCGATTTTCCGGCACCATTGCGCCCGACCAAGCCGACTTTTTCGCCCGGGTTGATGGTAATAGACGTGCTATCGAGCAAAACCTTGCTGCCGCGGCGCAGGGTCACATTTCTTAAAATAATCATTGGTGAATCTTTCTTCAGGGGCGCGCAGGGGTAAGGCGCACGCAGGCGGGATGGTCCGCGCTGTGGCTCAACTTTCCTGAGGAAAGGTTTACCGGGGACGAGATTATGCCAGTTTCGGGCAAACAGCGCTTGCCTGCCGCTGTTTGCCCGGTAATGGAGTTACTCCAAGCTGTTGATATACAAGGCTTCTACGCGCGCTCGTGCCCAAGGCGTGCGGCGCAGGAACTTGAGGCTGGACGCTACGCTGGGGTCTTGAGTGAAGCATCGAATTTCGATCATCTGCCCCAGTGCAAGCCATCCGTAGGTGCTGACCAAATGATTCAAAATCATTTCCAGCGTCACGCCATGGAGCGGGTTGTTGGCTTGTGGTTTATTCACGGTGTTTCTCGCGAGCTTCTTTGCGCAACGAGGCCCAGACAGATACTCCAATAATCAAGGCAACGACTGCGAGTGAGAAACCAACGGGGATCTTATAGACGTCGATCAACAGCATTTTGACGCCAATAAACATCAAGACGACAGCCAAACCGTATTTGAGTAGTGAAAATCGGTCAGCCACGCCAGCCAATAGGAAATACATGGCGCGCAGACCAAGAATCGCGAAGATATTGGAGGTCAGCACGATGAACGGGTCGGTTGTGATCGCGAAAATGGCCGGAATTGAGTCGACCGCAAAAATCAGATCGGATACTTCGACCAGAACTAGCGCCAGAAATAGCGGTGTTGCATAACGAATACCATTCTTCCAGACGAAGAATTTTTGGCCGTGGAATTCGTCGGTGATTTTCATGTGGCCGCGTAACCAGAGAATCAGCTTGTTTTCACTGAGGTCTGGTTCCTGGTCGGCGAACCAGTACATTTTGACGCCGGTAATCAGCAGGAAGGCACCAAAAATATAAAGAATCCAGTGGAATTGCGTGATTAACCATGCGCCTGCAAAAATCATGATAGTGCGCATGATGATGGCGCCGAGTACGCCATATAGCAGAACCCGTTTCTGCAACTCGCTTGGGACGGCAAAGTAGCTGAAGAGCATTAGCCAAATGAATACGTTATCAACCGCCAGGGCTTTTTCGATCAGGTAGCCAGTGATGAATTCGAGGGCTTTGGTGTTGGCTATTTCACGGCCAAAATTACCGTCGAGATACCACCAGAGTCCGCCGGCAAATGCGAGGGTGACGCAAATCCAGATAATCGACCACGTTGTGGCCTCCTTGAAGCTGACGCGGTGTTCTTTGCCGCCGCCGACAACAAACAGGTCAATCGCCAGCATGATTAAAACCACTGCGGCGAATCCGCTCCATAATCCCGGGTTACCAATCGTTTCCATCAATTTTCCTTTCAGTGCATTCCAAAAAAGCAAACGGCCCTAACCGAAATGGCGAGGGCCGTGGAATGCCAAAGGAGCCTCGCTAGTGCGGCAAAGGTCTTGCTCACAGCGCTGTTGGCTGCCTGGTTGCCGGAAGCTCGCGCTTCGTGATGACGACAATCCAGATTGGAGCTACTCCCCCTTGGGTTGATTGATAGTAATAAACCCGATTGTTTCTGTCAAGAATTCAAGGTTTGATCGATAGAGTGAAATCTAAATGTAATATTTTTGGCATATTATTCTGCCTTTCTTGAATGGAGATGGACATGGAGTTGTTGTTGTGGCGTCATGCTGAAGCCGAGGATGGTGATGATGATATGAAGCGTCGTTTGACTGAGCGCGGCCAACGGCAGGCAAGCCTGATGGGCGAGTGGTTGCGCCAGCATCAGCCAAAAGATTTACGGATTATTTGTAGCCCCTCTGTGCGTACGCTACAGACCGCTGAGGCACTCAAGTTGCCGTTCAAGTCCCATCGCAAGATCGGGCCTGAGGCTTGTGTTTCAGAGTTGATCGCAGCTTCAGGTTGGCCACAGGCCGGTGGCTCGGTGTTGATTATTGGCCATCAGCCTTCATTGGGGCGTTTGGCTTCACTGCTGCTGTCAGGTCAGGAAAGTGAGTGGACGATCAAAAAAGGAGCTGTCTGGTGGTTGAGCAATCGCTCCCGCCGTGGCGAAACCCAGACTGTGCTCCGTGCCGTGATGCCAGTTGAGATGTTGGGCTAGATAGGTTGGGCTAGACAAAACAGCCAGTTTGCCGTGAAATGCTTCTTTGACGATTTATTGATGGAGCATGGCATGGTTACCAAGAAAATCAGTGTTTCAAGTCCTGCAGCAAGCCCCGCTAAAAAAAGAGCT
>CAYRBE010000267.1:0-2845 GCA_964422345.1 uncultured Dechloromonas sp. | reverse complement strand
CGCTCAATACGCGCCATCACGGCTTTTAATTCAGCATCATTCAACGCTGCCAGCACAGCAACCCCGCCGCGCAGGATTTCGCTTTTCTTGGCTTCATACCCCAAACCAGACAAACGCTTCTTGATCTCGGCAATACGGGCATATTCCTGCTCCGGCATGGCAAAGCAATCGCGCACCAGTTTTACTTTTTTTGGCTTGGCTGATTTTTCAGGTTTTTTCTTGGATTTTTTGGCTTCCTGACGCATTACAACAGGCTGCGCATAACTAATTGCCTGCGCCTCAACCAAAGCCTCAGCCAACACTTTCTGGTGTTTGGCAACCACTTCATCCTCCTTGGTCGGCTTGCGAACAGCACGTTTAACCGGCGCCGGTGCGGGGGCAAGCTCTGCCGGCTTGACCTCAACTTCAGGTTTCGCAACATCCGGCGCATCCACCTTGACCACCACTGGCTCCGGCGGTTTGGGTGCAGTCCGAGGAATCAGTTTTTTTGGAGGCTTGGGCGTGCCTGCAGGTTTCGCAGCAGCAACGGTAGTTTTTGCTTTGGTCATAAATTACCTTCATTAATCAATATGACGAGTTTAGCGATTTTCCACGAGGCTAAAGTTAAACTTTTTTGACAAGGTAAAATGCACCTCACCCCCATTCAGGAAATGCACCATGACTCAGGACGAACTTAAACAAGCTGTTGCCCAAGCCGCTGCTGATTACGTTGCGCAGAACGCCCCGGCGGGGAGCATCATTGGTGTCGGCACCGGCTCAACGGCAAACTTCTTCATCGACGCACTGGCTCCGCTCAAAGACAAATACAAAGGCGCTGTCGCCAGTTCCGAAGCCACTCGCAAACGGCTTGAAGGTCACGGCATCAAGGTGTTCGACCTGAATGATGTCGACCATATTCCAGTTTATGTCGATGGCGCTGACGAAATTGATGCCGGCCTGAACATGATCAAAGGCGGTGGCGGCGCGCTGACCCGGGAAAAAATTGTTGCCGCGGTTGCCGATACCTTCGTTTGTATTTGCGACGGCTCAAAGCTGGTTGAGGTGATGGGCAATTTCCCCCTCCCGGTCGAAGTTATCCCGATGTCCCGCGCCTACGTCGCCCGCGAACTGGCCAAATTAGGTGGAACACCGGTATTGCGCGAAGGTTTTGTCACCGATAACGGCAACCTGATTCTTGATGTTAAAGGGCTACACATCACCGACCCGAAAGGCCTGGAAGCCACGGTGAACCAGATTACCGGCGTCGTCACCAATGGCCTGTTCGCAGTCCGCCCGGCCAATGTGCTATTGCTCGGCACGTCCGAAGGCGTAAAAACGATCAGTTAAATGAATTACTCAGCGCAAGCTATACTTCCATTTTGCATGTTCAGACCACATTCCTTCATCACCGGAAAACTATGAAAACTATTGTTCTGATTTTCATGCTGGCCTTTGGACTAAGCGCTCAGGCACAAGTACTGATCACCGAAAAAGAAGCGGCACTACCGGCCGGCAGCGCAACCATTGCTACCCGCGCCATCACTCGCGGCCCGGCGATCAAAGTTGTTTCACCCGACCCGGCCAGCGCTGAGGTCAAATCGCCCTTTGCGCTCAAGATTGGTTTTGAGCCGCGCGGCGGTGCCAAGATTGACCCGGCCTCGGTCAAGGTGGTCTACCTAAAATCACCCAGCGTTGATCTGATCGACCGGGTAAAGGTGGGCCTGACTGAAAAGGGCATTGCCCTTGAAGCCGCACAAGCGCCGGTCGGCGAACACCAGATACGGGTCACAGTACAGGACTCCGAAGGCCGGCAAACCTCACAACTAATCGCTTTTACGGTCGTCAAGTAAGTGCGCTGCCCGTACTGCACCACCGAGATCGACGACGCAGCGCTGGCCTGCCCGCACTGCACGCGGGACTTGTATCTTTTCAAACCGCTGTTGCAACGAATTTCTGATCTGGAAGCACGGGTAGCAAAAGTCGAACAGGATGCCCCTTCGACAGTCATTGCTGAAAATAATCCTAGGGATGTACCAGAAGAGTTAGTAACACCCCGCCTTCGTGAACTCGCTGCCCGTATCGCGATACCGATTTTTGTTCTGCTGACAGCCCATCTGCTAATCACCGTAGCGTATGACCTCAACACCCTCTATTTACGTGTTGTCTCACTGCTTATTCCCTTGCCTTTCGGCTTTCTCCTCACCGCAACCGCTGCCCGCAGGTTCTCGATTTCGTTTTTTGCAGCGATCAGTACCGCTGCTGTGGCAGTACTCGGCATGAGTGCCGTCACTGGCTGGATAGACCACACACCGATCCTGCCTGCAGACATGCGGGAATGGCGTGAGTTTATCGAATACGCTGCAAGCATTGCCTTCAGCTACATCACCGGTGTGGTGCTCGGAAACATGTCACGCGGACGCAAACGGGAAGAAATCTTCCGGCAACGCGAAGGTATCACCACGGCACTGGCACATCTGGTCCTGAATGGTGCAAACGGCACGGTAAAACTGCAAAAAACCATCAAGCAGTTTAACGATGTGGGCAGCACCCTAACCGCTGCGGCAACCACGGCGGCTGCGATGTATACCGGCTTACAAGGCTTTTTGAAGTAAAACCTACCCTCAAGGAGGGGCTTTGTTTCAAAACCAAGTCAAACCCATACTCCCAACAGGGTAAAACAAATTAAAATGGCAAATATTAGAGAAAATGGTTTTCCTACTATTTAACGCGTGCACCGTAGCACTCTATCGCCTCCGGAATTTGTTGCCCGATGAAAAACAATCAGCCAGTCACCCAGCGCGAAGTTAGCTTCCCGGCCAATACCTATCTCGTATCTCGTACGGACCTCAAAGGCACCATCACCTAC
>CAYRBE010000266.1:0-2857 GCA_964422345.1 uncultured Dechloromonas sp. | reverse complement strand
AGCTCACCGCGGACGTGGTAACACGGACGGCACGGCAAACCCCATCCGGAGCAAGACCAAATAGGGAAGCATCAGGCGTGGCTCGCGCTGCTTCCGGGTAGGTTGCTTGAGCGGCGTGGCAACACGTCGCCTAGAGGAATGGTTGCCCACGACAGAACCCGGCTTATCGGCCAGCTTCACCTCACATCAAAACCGGCGGCGCTCGATTCGGGGCCGCCGGTTTCCCGCATGGCTTGCATCCTTACGAGTCTTTCTGCATAGTTATACTCAGTTTTAAAAATTCTGAGTATAACCGTGCAAACCAAACCACTTTCCATGGCAACGCAGACCGCCTTTGCCCAGGTGGCGGAAGCGGTATTAACAGCCGAGCATCTCAGAACGGTGGCCGATCTGCCGGGAGCGTTCACCTCCAAACGTGTCAAGGGGCATCAGTACTGGTACTACCAATTCTCCGAGCCGTCCGGGGCCAGGCGCCAGATTTTCGTTGGCCCGGACAACGATGCCGTGCGCGCATTGATCGCGAAGGCCGAACAGCCGAGCGAGCAGAGTGTCGAAGCACTGGCCCGCGCAGCCTTGTCGTTGGGGTGCGGGGAAATCCTGCCACGGCATTTCAAGGTGCTGCGTCGCCTGTCGGAGTATGGCTTCTTCCGCTCTGGCGGGGCGCTGATAGGTACCCACGCCTTCGTCGCCTACGGCAACATGCTGGGGGTGCGATGGACCGGCGCCGATGCTGCGCGGACGCAGGATATCGACTTTGCACATGCTGGCAAGAACATCTCGCTGGCGCTGGCGCCGAATTTTCAGGTGCAGACGCATGCGGCCATCGAATCGCTGGAGATGGGCTTTCTGCCGATTGCGGGCATGGCCGGAAAGACCGGTGGCGCTTACCTCATTCCGAACGAAAAGGAATTTCGTCTCGATTTCCTTACGACCGCCCGGCGCGGAGGCGAGATTCCCTACGAGCACCCCGATCTGCACGTCACGCTACAGCCGCTGAAGTTCATGGAGTTCTCGTTGGTGAACGTGCAACAGACAGCATTGCTCTCGCGCAACGGCGCCGTCATGGCCAACGTTCCGCATCCGGCGCGTTACGCGCTGCACAAGCTCATCATTGCCGGCGAGCGGGAGGGCATCTTTCTGGCCAAGGCTGGCAAGGATTTGATGCAGGCCGGCCTGCTGCTCAGGGTGCTCAGAGAGGCCGCGCCTTGGCAAGTGGAAGAAGCGTGGGAGGATTTGAAGGCGCGTGGCACCGGCTGGAGCAGTCGCGCACGACGCGGGCTGGTGGCGCTGGGGAAGCGATTTCCGACTGAACGGTTTGGGGCGTGGCTTGAATGAGGTGAGGGTCCGTCTTTTATTTGCCCATTAATATCCTTCATCATTTGTCACATTAGCTAGGAAGTTTTATGGATATCCAAGTTAGAAAATGGACAACTAGAGCAAATCTAGCTACGTGGTTCTTTTTTGTGCTTGTGATAGCTCTTCACGAGTGGGAAGGAGCAAAAAGGATTCAACTCATAATTGCAGGGTCGGGCGTAATGGGACTCGTGATTGCAATGCTCTTTGCAATTTGGCCGATACGAATTTGGCACTTCCTTGCAATGTTTTCTTCTCTGTTACTTATTCTTTTATATGCATTTTGGAGTTGGTTGCTAATCGACCCTTATGCAAGTGATGTGACTTTGGTGCCGGCGTTATTTAATTTGGTGAGAAGTCGAATTTCCTACGCGCAATTTATTGGGCAGCAGCAAGGGGTTTTAATGTTTCTGTCCTCAATTTATTGGCATTTGGGCATGGTTACTGTTCAGGTATTTTTCTTGATCTTGCTTGTTCGTCCATTCATTGCGACAAAAAATAGAGACTAAAAAATTTCGAAAATTGTAGGTTCCAGGCTCAAATCAAATTTCGCTGTTCGTTGCCCACGACAGAACCCGGCTTATCGGCCAGCTTCACCTCACATCAAAACCGGCGACAGGCCATAAGCCTGCCGCCGGTTTTTCCTTTTGCTGGGCCTGTGCCCCGATTACAGCAAACCTTCCTTCTTCAGTGCCTGCTGTACGCCCGGCCGCGCTGCGATGCGTGCCTGGTAGGCGAGCAGCGCCGGCCACGGGGCGAGGTCGATCTTTACCCATTTGCCCCAGTTGAGCACGGTGAACAGGTAAGCATCGGCGATGCAGAAATCGTTGCCCATCAGGTAGGGTTGTTTTTCCAGAACGCTTGCCAAGTGCGTGAAGCGGGCGGTCAGCGTGGCGCGCACGACTTCCTGCCATTCGGCCGGGGCGTTACGGAACAGTGGGCTGAAGCCCTTGTGCAGTTCGGTCGAAATGAAATTCAGCCATTCCTGCAGGCGGACGCGGGCCATGGTGCCGGCGGTCGGCGCCAGGTTTTTCGTCGGGGCCAGGTCGGCCAGGTACTGGACGATGGCCGGGCCTTCGGTCAGTACTTCGCCGCCGTCGGTGACCAGCGTCGGCACATAACCCTTGGCGTTGATGGCGTTGAAGTCGTCGCCATGCTCGGTTTTCTTGGTCTTGAGATCCACCTTGATCAGTTCGTGGGGCAGTCCGGCCTCGCACAGGACGATGTGCGGGGAAAGGGAACAGGCGCCGGGGCTGTAATAAAGCTTCATTGGGTTTCTCCGTTGGGTGTCCGCAAGGGGAGTCGGCTGGAATTTGGCGGACTGAGTAGCAGACCGTCGTGATGCCATCGGGGTTCAAAGAATTTTTCTCCCCACTTCTAATAAAGCACTTTAAGTTGCATTTCGCGTCGATTGTTTTTTAAGGGAAATTTCATATGAAATTGACAGAGAAAACGCGCGTAAGTCATTGTCACCATTGAAAAAAATCACAAAAACCCCTTGACC
>CAYRBE010000265.1:0-2860 GCA_964422345.1 uncultured Dechloromonas sp. | reverse complement strand
TTCTTGATGAAGTCCATCAGTGCCATAACCTGCTCCTTTATCCGTTAAATGATGCAACCGGCGTTCAAAATACCGGTACCCAGTGACAACGATGCAAGAAAAATCCCCGAAGCCAGTTTGTCTTGAGGAATATTGAGATTGATTTGCGGCAAGGCCAACCGTGCTGCGACATAGGTCAGCAGTTGCACCGCGCCCGCCACCACGCCCCAGCCGATCATGGCATAGATGTTATGGCTGACGGCGACCGAAACGGCGATAGGAAAAGCGAAGCCGATCACCGCGCCGCCCAGGCTGACGGCAGCGGCGGTGTTGCCACTGCGGATCAGCGCCAGTTCGTTATACGGGGTAATAAAAACATAGATCGCCAAAAAACCGCCGAGCAGGGCAATGGCAGTCATAAAGTAGCCGGCAAAGGCAGGCAGGGCGTTAATTACCGGATCGAACATGGGGGCTCCCGGAAATGAGGCAATAGCGGCAGATTGTCACCGCTAGTCGAACTTATTTCAAGCCCGATGGCATCAGATCTCGCGAGCCAGTTGCAGCAGGCCTTCGAGCGGCAGATTTTCGACCACACGACAAGGTTTGGCGCAGTGCTCTGCCAGCATCTGCGCATTACCACCGGAAATCAGACATTGCGCCCCACTGCCGAGCCGCTGGATCGCCCGTTCAATCGCACCGACCTGAGCTTCAATGATTCCCGAGACAATCGCATCGTCGGTGCATTGCGGGTAAGCGGTGTAACTCCCGTTGGCAAAGGGCAGCCCGGCAGTATCTTTGGCCAAAGCACGCCGCATCAGTTCACCACCGGGCAGGATAAAACCACCGAGAAAACGGCCACTGGCATCAAGGCTATCAATCGTCGTCGCCGTACCCGCCATTACCACGACGCACGGCGACTGACTCAATGCCCGAGCGCCAAGCAAGGCGCACCAACGATCCACCCCAAGCTGGGCTGGATTCGCGTAGCCGTTGCTCACCCCACAGCGCGAGGCTTCCGATCTGACCTCCTGCCAATCCGCCCGCCAAGCATTCAGGGTCTGACGAATAGCTTGCGCTGCCAATTCACCCGCGACATTGGCCAGCAAAATTTTCTCGGCGGCCAGCCAAGGAGCCAGCTGTTCGGCCAGCTTGCCTAGCTCGGCATGACTGACAGCACCTTGCGCCAGCCAGCCAACACCATCATGGACACCCCATTTAATACGGCTGTTGCCGCTGTCGAGACAGACAATCATGAGCGGCGCAAACTCACATCACCAGCGTAAATTCGCTCGATAGCGCCGCCCACCTCAAGCAACAAGGCACCGTCATCGTCCGCACCAAGGCAACGGCCGCGCAGTGGTGACGCATCCTCACCGAGAATCTCGACCAAATCATTCTGCCAGGCATGACGTGCTTGCCAGCCAGCCTTCACGCCGACAAAGCCCTGCGCGGAAAAAATTTCCAGCACCTCGTGTAACTCACTCAGAATGGCTGCCAGCACGGTATGTCGATCAGGCTTGGCACTTAAAGACTGACTCAAGCCAGCCGCCGGTTGGGGCAATTCGCCGGTTGGCGGCTGTAAATTCAGACCAATACCAATAATCGCCTGCGTACCACGGCGATCAGAGCTCAGCTCAACCAGAATCCCGGCCAGCTTGGCAAACCTATCACCATCGCGCAACAAGACATCATTCGGCCATTTCAGGCAGACGCCCTGCGCCCCCATCTGTTCAAGCCCCCGCGCCAGACCAAGCCCCACCGCCAAAGACAAGCCACTCAAGCGGGTAAGCGGGCCACTAAAACGCCAGAGCAGGGAAAAGGTCAGACTAGCTTCTGGAGCGGACAGCCAGCTGCGCCCGCGGCGACCACGCCCCGCCGTCTGACTATCGGCGACAATCACTGTGCCTGCGGGGGCGCCAGACTCAGCGCGCCGCATCAGCTCGCTATTGGTCGAATCGCAAATATCCAGCGAATCAGCGTCAAAGCGCCCGGCCAGCAGGCCTAGCCGGGATTTCAGGAGAACAGGATCAATCAGCGCCATGCGCCGAATTCTACTCTGCGACGGGCTCTTTGCCGCTATCCAAACCGAGATCAGTAATTTTCCGGGTAATCGTATTGCGCCCAATTCCCAATGCCTGAGCAGCCTCGATCCGCCGCCCACCGGTATGCGCCAACGCCCGCAAAATCAGTATCCGCTCAAACGCCTGAGACAGCACACCATGGACATCCGGAATCCCGCTTGCCAGCATACGATCAACCTCGCCCTCCAAGGCGCTTTCCCAATCGGTCGCCAGCGCAGCACCGCCACCGGCTTCACGTACATCACTGGGTAGATCACCGATCTCAACCAATTGTCCCGGTGCCATCACGGTCAACCAGTGACAAAGGTTTTCCAGTTGTCGGACGTTGCCCTGAAAATCAAGGCCACTGAGATATTTCAAAGCGCTATCAGACAAACGCTTGGCCTCAACCCCCAGTTCCTGCGCGCTCTTTTGCAAGAAGTGACGCGCCAGCAGCGGAATATCCTCCCGGCGTTCGCGCAGGGAAGGCAGACGAATCCGGATCACATTCAGACGATGGAACAAATCCTCGCGGAACAGGCCATCCTTGACCCGCGTTTCGAGATTTTGATGGGTGGCGGCAATCACCCGAACATTGGCCTTGATTGGCGAATGTCCGCCGACTCGATAAAAATGGCCGTCAGACAAAACACGCAACAAGCGGGTTTGCAATTCAGACGGCATGTCGCCAATTTCATCGAGAAATAGCGTGCCGCCTTCAGCCTGTTCAAAACGCCCCCGACGCTGGGCTTGTGCGCCGGTAAATGCGCCGCGCTCATGGCCGAACAATTCAGATTCGAGCAGGTCTTTCGGAATGGCCG
>CAYRBE010000264.1:0-2899 GCA_964422345.1 uncultured Dechloromonas sp. | reverse complement strand
TGTCGGCTCCTGCACCAAGTTTGAAGTCAAGCTGGAAGACGGCCAAGTTTATCTGTCTGTGTGATTTCAACGCCACCCAAAAAATCTAATAGGGAATAAATTATGGCCTATCTGGCTCCTACCGAATTCGTCACTAAAATGATCGATGCCGGTGAATCAAAAATCTTCATGTCCACCCGCGACACCCTGATCCGCTCTTACATGGCTGGTGCCATCCTTTCTTTGGCTGCTGCATTTGCCGTGACAGTCACCGTCCAAACCGGCCAGCCGCTGGTTGGTGCAATGTTATTCCCGGTCGGCTTTATCCTGCTTTATCTGCTTGGTTTCGACCTGCTGACGGGGGTTTTTACCCTGTGCCCGCTGGCTTTGATCGACAAACGTCCGGGTGTCACCATGGGCGGTATCTTGCGTAACTGGGGCTTGGTGTTCTGCGGCAACTTCGCCGGTGCGATGACTGTGGCGGTGATGATGGCTATTATCTGGACCTTCGGCTTCACCGAAGCACCCAGTGCCGTGGCTCAGAAAATCGGCACCATCGGTGAGGGTAGGACGGTGGGTTACTCTTCCCACGGTGCAGCCGGCATGCTGACGCTATTTATTCGCGGCGTACTGTGTAACTGGATGGTCTCGACCGGTGTGGTCTGCGCGATGATTTGTACCAACGTAACCGGCAAAGTCGTGGCCATGTGGATGCCGATCATGGTTTTCTTCTACATGGGCTTCGAGCACTCCATCGTTAACATGTTCCTCTTCCCGTCCGGCCTGATGCTCGGGGGTAATTTCACGATTATGGATTACCTGATCTGGAACGAGATTCCAACCGTCATCGGCAACTTGGTCGGTGGCCTGGCCTTCGTTGGTCTGACCCTGTACTCGACCCACGTTCGCACCGCACCGAAGCGTAACGCTCACTAATCACCTACCATCCGTAGTGCCAGCCCCCGCGCCGAATGGCAGGGGGCTTTTCCATTTTTGAGGGTTTTGACGTCATGGGGCAACAGCTGAAGGTTTCTGTCGGTCAGTATTCGGATAAAGGGCGCAAAGCACTTAATCAGGATTTCCATGGGGTGATGCTGCCCAAAGAACCACAGTTAGGTGCCAAGGGTGTAGTCATTGCACTGGCCGACGGTATATCGAGCAGCGCAGTCAGTCAGGAGGCGGCGCAGTCAGCGGTGACTGGTTTTCTCGAAGATTACTACTGCACCTCCGACGCTTGGTCGGTGAAGAAATCCGGCGAGCATGTGCTCAATGCGACCAATTCCTGGCTGCATTCGCAGACTCAGCAGAGCCAGCATCGCTACGACCGTGAGCGTGGCTATGTGTGCACCTTTAGTGCTGTGGTCATTAAATCAACGACGGCCCACCTTTTTCATGTCGGTGATGCCCGTATCTACAGTTTGCGCGGCAGCGATCTGAAGCAACTGACTGAGGATCACCGGGTTCAGGTATCGTCATCACAGAGCTACCTCGCCCGGGCCTTGGGTATGGATCGTAATGTCGACATCGACTACCAGCAGTTGCAACTCGCCGTCGGTGATTTGCTGTTACTCGCTACCGATGGTGTCTATGAATTTACCGATCCTGAATTCATTCGTGATGCCATCGCAACGGGGGCGGATCTCGATGCCGCTGCCAAGGCCATCGCCGAAGAAGCCCTGCAGCGGGGTAGTGGTGACAACCTGACTATCCAGTTGCTGCGGGTCGACGTCCTGCCTGATCCGGAAGCCAACGAGGTCTACCGCCAGCTTTCCGACTTGCCGTGCCCACCTTTGCTCGATGCGCGGGCCGAGTTTGAGGGCTATCAGATCGTCCGAGTCATCAAGAGTAGTGCCCGTAGCCACATTTACCTTGCAGTCGACCACGAATCCGGCGAGCGGGTGGTGATCAAGACGCCTTCCACCGACATGCAGGCCAACCCGGCGGCGCTCGAACGTTTCCTGCTTGAAGAATGGATCGCCCGTCGCATCAACAGTGCGCACGTTCTCAAACCCTGCTCGCAGACCCGCCAGCGCCAGTCGATTTACGTGGTGACCGAATACATCGAGGGGCAGACGCTGACCCAATGGATGATCGATAACCCCAAGCCGGAACTGGCGGTGGTGCGCGGCATCCTTGAACAGATCGCCAAAGGCCTGCAAGCCTTCCATCGTCTGGAAATGGTTTATCAGGATTTGAAGCCGGACAACATCATGATCGACACGACCGGCACGGTGAAGATCATCGACTTCGGCGCAACCCGTGTTGCTGGCATTGAAGAGATTGCCTCGGCGGTTGAACAGATCAACCTGCTCGGCGCAGCGCTCTATGCTGCACCGGAATATTTTCTGGGCGAACACGGCAGTGCGCGCTCTGACCTCTACTCGCTGGGCATCATTGCCTACCAGATGCTATCCGGCGGCTTCCCCTATGGCACGCAAGTTCCCAAGTCACGCACCAAATCGGCGCAGAGAAAATTGGCCTACAAGAGTGTGCTCAACGAAGAAAGGGAAATCCCGGCTTGGGTCGACGATGCGCTCCGCAAAGCCGTGCACCCTGACCCATTCGAGCGCCATGAAGTGCTGTCCGAATTCATCTACGACCTCTCGCACCCGAACAAGGATTTTCTGAATAAGACCCGGCCGCCGTTGATTGAGCGTCATCCGGTGATTTTCTGGAAAAGTGTTTCCTTGGTGCTAATGCTGGCGCTACTTGTGGTCAGTGTGGTTCGGTTTCACTGAGTTTTTGCCGTTTTGAGGCGGTGCACCGTAGCATTGCGTTCAAGAAAGGTCTGATTTTGTTTGCCGTTTTTTACGGCCTTCGCGTGAGCTGGTTTTGGCGCTTATTCCTTCAGACTAAGCGCTGGCAGACTATTGCCGGCAATCGGGAAAGCACGGTCATAGGCTAGATTGAAAATAAAGGC
>CAYRBE010000263.1:0-2903 GCA_964422345.1 uncultured Dechloromonas sp. | reverse complement strand
ACTATTGCGGATTTTTGAGGACTGGGCGGCGGCGAACTGAACGACTCGCCGTGTCCCCCAAGGGGACTTCCTTTGGGGCGTCGCCAGCGCCGACTCTTGCGCGGCGCTGCATCAGTCCCATGCTTTTCAGCGCAACGATCCCGGCGCTGGTGGTTATAGCGACCGGTCTGTGCCCAAAGCTGACCCCACACGCTTTCAGGCCACCGACAGCAATGCAGCGGGTGGAGCCGTTGGCGAATATTAATCACCTCTGTCTGACAGGCAGGTTCCTGAGTCTACCCGACGTTCCAACTTGTGCTTTGTGACCCGGACAGTGGATGATGGCTGTAGAGTGCCAACAACAGTCAATCTATCCTTAGTCTTGACGACTGTAGCTTTCGACGAGGCGCCATTAAGCCAGTAGCCACATCCCCGAGCTATCAAATTATTACGTTGGCCAATCTTTTCAGCTCGGAAATAGTCCAAATCGATGGATTCAAGTGGGTGTGGTGAGCGCGAATGTGCTGCAGCGCGTTCTCGAGTCTAGCTCCTTCGCAATAGGACTGAAGTATCCAGCGTCGACAGATTTCGGAGGACGCGAATTGACTTTTTGCCAGTTCACGCAAATACAATCGATTGGAGCTTTCGTGCCTTACTTCGCTGGGGTGGCACAGTAGGAGTTGCTCTATCGCAGCGCACGAAAACCACTCCGAATCTAGGCCGGCTGGTGAAATTGACTCGTAGCGCTTGCAAGCTGGGAAGAATGGCTGCTCGATACCACAGTTGTTTGTGTTGATCAGATCAATTAAGCGAGTCAGCAATCGGATTGCGTCAGTTCGTAATCCCAATGAGAGCAAGACGGCGATGCCGGTAGAAAGTACCGTTGCGCTCTGAGTCGTACGAGTTACGTCATTTAGCTTGAACTGAGCTGATCTGAGCCAAGCAATTTTTGTGTCAACGTGCGCTGGAACCAGTCGATATGCTGCAAATGCAATAAGCGCTTCTGCAATGTCGCTGGCCGCAATGTCGTCGGCTGAAATTCCAAAATAGGCGGCGAATGGAAGTTCAATCATCATCCCAATCGCGATTTCACTTATGCCGGCATCCGGTTGAAATCTTTCATTCGAGATCGTGAGTAGTCCAATGTCCGCGAGATGCATTACTTGGTCATGCTTGGCTGCAAACAAGTTGGATTCAAGGGAATCCAATTGTTGCGCAGATTCTGCAGGAATAAGAAAGTCACCATTTCCAATTAGCCGAAAAATGCGATATCCCATGGTTTCGAGGCATCGGCGTATGCTAAAAAAATCACCACGGTCACCCGTGGTCGGAAACATCAGTAACGGTGAATGTGCATTCAAGTATGGCTGAGCATATGAAAAGATCCTTAAGGCCGCATCGCTATTTCCAATTCGCAAAAAATCGATAGTAGGCCTACCTGAGTGATCGAAAAGTTCCCCAAGCATTACAGTAATAGTTTCTGTGGTGGAGGACGCGTCTGGCGAGTGATGAAAATTAGGGGAATGATCGTTAGTACCAAGCGTCTCATCGGATGGCCAGGAAACTAACCTAACGTTGGTCACGTCATTTACCGCAATCGCGGACTGTAACCGACTGTAGTCAGTTTCGTTTGAAATCGCCGTGGCGACACTTCCCTTTGTACCAATATACTTGGCAGCGATTAGCGAGAAGACCCCAATTCCTGGATCGAGATCGACGACTGACATTCCTGGCTTCAGTAAAGAAGCCAGGAATCGCGTCTCTCTCTCGAAACAATCTTCCTTCTCCAGAAGTGAGTACGTTATGGGGTGCGACAACGAACCTGGCACAAACAGCGTAAGGTCGCTCTGGATTGTTATTGTGATGTCTTTCGGTCGAATGCTCCCCGCGATACCCTCGTCGGCATCTGGAATAAGGTCTTGATACATTGCAACAGGAATGAAAATCTCATTAAGTTCTGCATGAGTAACAATGTTGCACAATCCCGAATCCCGTAGGCGGCGCAAATAGCGTAATGAGAAATCGTTGCCAGACTGTCGGTCAGCAAAAGTTAAGGCGTGATAGGCCATGTCATATGATTGAACTAGATCGTGCAGTAGCGCGGCGAGGGCGAACAATTTGCTGATCGGCAACCGATCAAACATCATCCAGTCTTTAACATAAAACGCATCCGCCCAAATTTTTTGTCTAAATGTATGAGTAAGAGGGTTTTGGATTGATCCATGCACGTTCAGCAACGGCTTAAACGAGCGACCGCCTTGTCCAGCAAAATCGTGGAACTGAAATCCATTTGTGCGGAGAAACTTGTCTACGTCGGCGAACATCGGTTGCCCAATGTAGGACTCGACATAGCTAATCTCAGTTTGAATTAGCACGGCGCTAGAAAGCGAGCGTTTAGCATTCCTTAGTACATTTAGCTCGCTGCCTTGTACATCGATCTTGATAAAGTCCACATTCGAGATTTCCTGGATGTCGTCAAGACGCGTAGTCGTTACTTGATGTTCCGCCACAGGAACTGTTAGCTCCGACAATAGCTGGAATTTATCAAGTAGCGGCGTGTTTGGCTTGTAAAGAGATCCTGTCAAACCCCAGTTTGTCTCAAAATATGTGGCAGGCTTTCCATCGCCGACAAAGAATGGAAAAATCTGGTGTGGCGCTCCGTAGAACTCATTCAGTTTTTCACAGGAAGCACAATCCGGCTCGAAACCGATTAGTCTCGCTCTCCCTGCATCCAGCAATGGTTGATAGGTGGGGGCACCAGTCATTGCTGCGCCGATATCTAGAATAGTCAGGAGACCATCTTCATCATTGAACAGTTCAAAGAACTTCCACATGGCGGGAAAGGTGGGGCAGTTTTATTTCCAAGTATCTAAGGAAACGCTGAACAAGCCGTCGCAAAATTCAGCGACGAATTGAAATCGAGA
>CAYRBE010000262.1:0-2919 GCA_964422345.1 uncultured Dechloromonas sp. | reverse complement strand
CCAAAAAAATCACTTTGCTTGCGTTGCAGCTTTTCAGTGGATATTCCGGAAAACTGAGTAAAACGGAATTCTGCATCCTGCATCCAAAACCAGTCGGCCGAGAGTTCCGCAAAGGTGCGCAGCGCGTTGGTTCGTTCATCCACCAAGCGTTCCGCGTTGTTCAGTAGTGCCATTAGGTCAGGAGGGTTGGTTTTAGCGTCGTTCGAATCAGCCCTCGTAGTCAACAGCGTATCGCTCGGCCCTAGGCGCAATAGCGAGCTCACACAAAAGCGTACAAGGTGTGCCAGGGGGCCAACAACCTCCAACGGCCCGACGATGCTGAAGCTGGTCAGCCGTACACCATCAACATCAATCCCCATATTGATGCCCTCGCGCATGGTCGCGGATAGGGCGGCTTCTTCTTTTGATACACGGTATTCGTCAATTTCGCCACGCATGATCTGCGCTGCGATGGCGTGGACGCTGCCAATTCGCGCGGGGTCGCTAGAGGCAACGATGCGCCCTTCGTCGCCCATGAAGTTGCAGATAAAGCCCAACTCACAGGAGAGTCGGTCACATAACTGCTGGCCGAATCCAACGTCAAATTGACTGCTCACGTCCCCTCCTGTAAGCGCTGCTTGTGTAGTAAATATCCGCTTTCATATTTCAGGCGTCAAGGAGTTCGGATGTCTGGCAACCGATGCGCACATTACCCCAGTGCGTGCCATCTATATAGATGGGCATAGCCAAGTCACACATCAGCTCACCGGTGTCGCGTATATACGTTTGCAGTAGCATTGGTGAAGTATTCTTGGCGGCTCGAATCTCGGTTGGGGATTCAAATTTTCGATGTGTGCGATTGCCCATCAAGTCGACCGCTGGATCGCCGGTGAGTGGTTTTGAGAATTTGCTGTTGTGTGCAGTCAGGTAGCCATTGATATCAACACCAACCGCATAGACCCCGCCTTTCATACTCGATAAGGCTGTATCCAGCATTTCCTGACATTCGCGGACGTAGGCCTCACTGTAGCTTACGGTGTATTTTTGTGGGATCGAGTTTCCGGTTGGGCGATAGTTTCGATCCATTACATTGATGCCGCGCCGTTGCATCTCACTTAACTTGTTTTGTAGCGCGTCGCGGAACTTTCGTACTTCGCCGACGTTGTAGTCGAATGCACCCCGGCCAATTTTCAGTCGTGACACCAATTCCTGCACTGATTCTGTCGCGGCAGAAAGACCGGAGGTCGATTTCAGGGAGTTCGCCATGTTCGCAGCGACTTCGCTTGAAAGCGTATAGACCTGATGGACACTGTCGTTGACTTGCCCATTGGTTGCAGTTAACTCTTCCATCGCCGCCGCAATCTGAATCAGCTGGCTATTAGTGACTTCAAAATCACCGACCATCTGCCGGAATTGATCGGATGAGCGTTCGACGACTGCCCTGGTTTGCTTGATGTCGGCATTAATGATTTCGTTTTCGCTTTGTGTTTCACTTACCAGAGAAATCATCCCGGTAATGTTCATGGTTATTTCTTGCGTGGCAAGGTTGGTTCGCTCCGCCAATTTACGAACTTCATCTGCTACTACCGCAAAGCCTCGCCCCATCTCACCAGCTCGTGCAGCTTCGATTGCGGCATTGAGTGCAAGCAGATTGGTTTGGTCGGCAATTCCACGGATCAGTTCGGCAACGGTGCGGATGCTGTCGGAGCGCTGGCTCAGGCTGGTTACGGTATCGTTAAAGCGAGCCAGTTTGTCGCTGACCGATTGTACTTTCGTGACGACCTCCTGCATTTCCTGTAGCGATATTCTGGCGTTTCCAATATTTGCTTCGGTCGATTTGGAAATGAGTTCAGTCGATGAAGAGACTTCGTGGATGGCCTTCGTTGATTCGTCGCTGGCAGTGAATACTGCCTCGGTGATTTCTCCCTGGCGCGTTGCCCGGCTTGCAGTTTCGCCAACGTTTAGTCTGACGATGACAGCCTCGCGTGCGATGCTGACACTCATGTTCCGAATGTCTCCGATGATTTGGCGCATCATGCTGGCAAACTGGTTGTAGCTGGTCGCTAGATCGCGAAACTCATCGTGTGTGGTGGTTGGAAGATCGCGGGAAAAGTCGCCGTCACCGGTCGAAATTTGTTTGAAAATCCCGATCATGTTTTTCACCGGTACAACGATTAAATGCCGCAAATAGGCAATCTGCAACAGGCTCAGTATAAAAATGACTGCGTACAGGCTAAGCGTCCACGTTAGCCCTTGTTGAAGCGCAGATTGTGCTGGAATAACCAATGCATTGTTAGTCTCGCCTTGGCGTAACAAGTCTGTAATGACACCTCGTTCATAGAAATAGATACCGACAAAGCCTAGATTTAAAATCGGCAGGAGCAAGAAACTCATCAGCTTGCGGCTGAGCGTGTTCCAGATTGTTTGTTCACTCCAGTTGTACAGTGCCGTTAAAGTATTCATGTCTGCTCCCGGTAGTTATCAATACAGTTGGCATCGTTGTTTTTAATCTATTGCCAATGCATTGCATTATTTATAAATGATGGGCGGATGCTAATACAGGCTATGATCAGAACAAAATTGGTTCCACCAATTATTTTTCTTGAGCTAGCTTGCTATTACAGGCATCTGGAGAATTCGCATGGCGCAATATAGTGTTGTGGAAGAAACACGGCGCATCCTTGAAGCACGTCTTCTGGATGGAACGTGGCCGGCAGGTACTTGCCTTCCGCCAGAGCGCTTATTGGCAGGGAGTTTGAGCGTTTCCCGACATTCCTTGCGCGCGGCTATTTTTAGTCTCAAATCACGGGGGCTTTTGGTCAGCAAGCAAGGGAGTGGCGTTTTTGTTACCGATACGCTGCAGATGTCAGTGGCTTCACCTTGGCGCCAGTTATTGGCAGATCACCAGGACTTGCGTTGGGATACGCTCGAATTCCGTCG
>CAYRBE010000261.1:0-2995 GCA_964422345.1 uncultured Dechloromonas sp. | reverse complement strand
TGCATGAAAGACCGTATCAATGAAACGTGAAGAATTGGTGAGCTATCTGGATGGCCTGCTGGAGCCGGCGAAGTTCCGCGATTATTGCCCAAATGGCCTGCAAGTGGAAGGTCGTGAGGAGGTTATGCGGATTGTTGCCGGGGTGACGGCGAGTCAAGCGCTGCTTGATGCGGCGATTGAAGCAAAGGCTGATGCTATTTTGGTGCACCACGGTTATTTCTGGAAGGGTGAAGATGGCGTCATCACGGGAATGCGCCGCAAGCGTTTAGGTGCCTTGATTAAGCATGACATAAATTTGATTGCCTACCATCTGCCACTGGATGCGCATCCTGAATTGGGTAACAACGCGCAATTGGCTAGCCGGCTGGGTTGGATTCCTGAAGGGCGGTTTGGCGAGCAGGATATCGGCTGGCTTGGTCGCCTGGCCCGACCAGTGGCGCTTTCCGCGCTGGCAGAAAACATTAGTCAGGTTTTGGGACGGACGCCTTTGGTGATTGGCGATCAGTCGCGGCATGTTGCGAAGATTGCCTGGTGTTCCGGTGGCGCGCAGGGTTATCTTGAACAAGCCATCGCACGGGGTGTGGATGTCTATGTTTCAGGCGAGATTTCTGAGCCGACGGTCCATCTGGCAAGGGAAAGCGGTGTGGCCTATATTGCGGCGGGGCATCACGCAACTGAGCGCTATGGCGTACAGGCTGTGGCCGAACATCTGGCAGCCCGCTTTGGGCTGGACTGCCAGTTTATTGACGTCGCCAACCCGGTTTAAATTTGAATCCTCGGACTTTTTTCCAGAATTTTTGCCACGATTCTCGCCATGTGTTTGCAGGTGCTTTTTTGCGAGGTTCACCGAAGGCTTGGTATCGGGGGCGGCTCAGCAAGTAGGCCAGGCCCGTCGCAATAAGTCCGCCGACTAAGGCGCTTACGCCCAGCTCCAGCCAGTTACGGAGATCATTGTTTTCAGGTGGGGTGGGCGGCGGGGTTGGTAAAGCGATTGTTGGCTTCTGAGCTTGAACTTGCGCTTGTGCGGCTTCAAGTTTCTGGCGCAGGGCGTTGGTTTCGGCCGTAACTTCGATCGCAGCATTGAGGTTGTCGACCTGTTGATTCAGCGTCCGCAAGGTGGTTTCCATCTTGAGCATGCGCTCTTCGATTTGGTTTAACTCGCTACGCGGTGCAATCGCCAGTTCGCCGGGTTTTAGCGTTTCCGGTTCGCCGCCGAGCACGATGCGGTCGTTCCCTTTTGGATTCAGTTCGGCGAGTGAGTCGGCCTTGGGTCGGACTTTCTTCGGACGGGGCGGCGGTGCTGGTGGCGTTTCAGCCTGCGAAGCAATTGTTTCTGGTGGTGGGCGACTGGCTGTGTCTTCGGCCGGGACGGGGCGGCTAACGTTGGGGATTTGGATCACTGTCCCTTCGGGCAGATATTGTTCTGGATCGATGCCGGGGTTGGCCCGTTTGAGTGCAGCCAGCATTCGGCGCTGCTGTGAGATGCGGCCGTTTGATTTTGCTTCGGCAATACTCTCCAGCGTGTCACCTTCGCGCGCGTGAGCTTCAGTTGTATTTCCGGTTTTTGCCCTTTTTGGCGTGTCCACCGTAGCATTCATCGGTGATCGGCCGTAGTCGGTAGATGTGACTGGCGGTGCTGGCATTAGCACGTAGTCCCGCTGTAAATCGAAGCCGCAAGCCACGCGCAGACCAATGATAAATACGGGTTCGTTAATGATCTGCTTGCCAATGATGATCAGTCGATAGTCGTTACCTACCCGGGCCAATCGGGTTTGGGCTGCGGTGACCACGGGCAGATCGGAGCCGCGTAGTGCGGCGAGGGAAAAGCAGGCGTTGTCTAGCGTTTGCCCTTCTTCGGAAAAAACTGGCACTTCTGCACGCAAGGGTTCGCCGATTCGCGAATGCAATGCGATGTCACCAAGCCCTATAGCGTAAGCCTCAAGGCTGATAATCGCGATGCTAGCGGCGAGTAGTTGTTTGAGTTTGATGTTAAAGGGGAATGCCATTTAGCAGCAGTTTCTAAAAAATTCATGAAGACAGTGATATTGGACTGGCGCAGGATAGATTAAATATTGCACACTATTCATCCTTTATATTTTATTTCATCGCGCCATGAGCTACGCTTTTTCACCCCATCCCACGCCATCTATCCCGATTGTGGGGCGTGCTGACCAATTTCCGGTGCGTCGAATTTTTTGTGTCGGGCGCAATTATGCCGAGCATGCCCGTGAAATGGGGGCGCTTGAGCAAGCCGAAGGGCGCGAGCCGCCATTTTTCTTTATGAAACCGGGTGATGCTGTGGTGAGTGGCGAGGGTGAGATTGAGGTGAATTACCCGCCGCTGACTAAAAACCTGCACCATGAAGTCGAGCTGATCGTGGCTTTGGGGCAGGGCGGCGCGAACTTGAGTTCAGAGGCATCTAAAGCAGCGATTTTTGGCTATGCAGTTGGCCTTGATCTGACGCGCCGGGATATTCAAGCCAAGGCAAAAGAAAAAGGCCATCCCTGGGATATGGGTAAAGGTTTTGATCAGTCGGCTGTTTCAAGTCCCATTGTGCCGGTGGCGCAGTCGGGTTATCTGGCGGCTGGTCGTATCTGGTTAAGCGTTAATGGCGAGCCTCGTCAGCGCGGAGACTTGTCAGATATGTTGTGGAATGTGGCAGACATTATTGCCAATTTGTCGACCAGTATTCGCCTGGAGGCGGGGGATTTGATTTATACCGGAACCCCGGCGGGTGTTGGACCTGTGGTTCCTGGAGATGTGCTTGAAGGCGGGGTGGATGGTGTGGGTGGCCTGCGCGCCAGAATCATCCAAGTAGCCTAATTGTTGCTGTAATTATGAATTTTGGAGCGCAATAAAATACTTGTCTGTGGTAATATTTTGGGCTGAATACCGTATAACCGGGCGGGGCCGGGGGATGTTCTGGCTGCCGCTCACTGCTCGCAACTTAACTAAACGCAAGGAAAGCGCATGAAAATTCACGAATATCAGGGCA
>CAYRBE010000260.1:0-2996 GCA_964422345.1 uncultured Dechloromonas sp. | reverse complement strand
AGCGCATCGTCCTGCTCGCCAAGGGTCGTTTGGTTTACCTTGGTTGTGGCACCGGCCATCCGTCCTACGTGATGTCTTCTTCCTTCGCTAATCAGACCATTGCTCAGATTGAACTGTGGACCGAGTCAGTCAAGGGCTCCAACAAGTACCCGGTCGGCGTCTACACGCTGCCCAAGCACCTTGATGAAAAAGTCGCCCGTCTGCAGTTGAAGACACTGAACGCACAACTGTCCGAACTGACCGACCAGCAAGCCGCCTACATCAGCGTGCCGAAGGAAGGCCCGTACAAGACCGACCACTACCGCTACTAAGCAACATGCCCCGGGCTGACCTGCTCCTTACCGTAGCCGGACAAGCTGCGTCGCGAACTGCGGCGCAGCGTCTGATTGCGGCGGGGCGGGTTAGCTGGGCAGGTGGCCTGATCACCAAACCCGCCACCGATTTTCCCGAAAATACGCTGTTCACCGTAGCATTCGACCCGGATGACCGCTTTGTCTCACGCGGCGGCCTCAAACTTGCCGGGGCGCTTGCTGAAACTGGCATTAGCGTCAGCAACAAAAACTGTCTTGACGTGGGTCAATCAACGGGTGGGTTTAGCGATTGCCTATTGCAATCGGGTGCTCAGCATGTCGTTGGAGTTGATGTCGGCCACGGCCAGCTTCACCCTCAACTCATCAATGACTCGCGAATCACCGCCATTGAGGGTATCAACTGTCGCGCTTTATCCTCCACCGATCTCGGCGCTGTTTTACCCGCTGATGGTTTTGATCTGATTGTCGGCGATGTTTCTTTTATTTCCATGACGCTTGTCTTGCCGCAACTACCGGCCCTACTGACAGCTACCGGTGACCTGCTATTACTCGTTAAACCGCAATTTGAAGTTGGCCCAAGCAATATCGGCAAGGGTGGTATCGTGCGCGATGCCGCGCTGTACAAAGACGTTGAAAACAAACTACGCAGCTGTGCGCTCAGCCTGAATCTCAAGGTCCGCGCCTGGCTCGATAGCCCGATTACCGGCGGTGATGGCAACCGCGAATTTTTCATCTGGTTGAGTAAATGAACACAGAAATCTCGATTGAGTTTTTCCCTCCACAAACCCCGGAAGGGATAGAGAAACTCCGCGCCACCCGCGCCAAACTGGCCGAACTCAAACCGACTTTTTTCTCGGTGACCTACGGTGCAGGCGGCTCGACCCGCGAGCGCACCTTCAATGTCGTCAAGGAAATCGCCGCTGAAGGTTTCGATGCTGCGCCACACCTTTCCTGCATCGGCTCAACCCGCGAGAGCATTCGTGAAATTCTCGGCGAATACAAAGCAGCTGGCATCAAGCGTACCGTCGCTCTGCGCGGCGACCTACCCCCCGGCATGCCCGAAACCGGCGAATTCCGCTACGCCAACGAACTGGTTGACTTCATCCGCGCCGAAACCGGTGACTGGTTCAGCATCGAAGTTGCCGCCTACCCGGAATGGCACCCCCAGGCCCGTAGCCCGAAAGACGACCTAGATGCTTTCGTACGAAAAGTGAAAGCCGGTGCCAACTCGGCCATTACCCAGTATTTCTACAACGCTGACGCCTACTTCCACTTTGTTGATGAAGCCAAGGCTGCAGGTGTCGATATCCCAATCGTCCCCGGCATCATGCCGATTGCCGGATTCACCAAGCTGGCCCGCTTCTCGGATGCCTGCGGTGCAGACATTCCACGCTGGATGCGGAAAAAATTTGAAAGCTTCGGTGACGATGCCGACTCAATCCGCGCCTTCGGCCTTGATGTTGTCACCGAACTGTGCGAACGCCTGCTCAAAGGCGGCGCCCCCGGCCTACATTTCTATTGTATGAATCAGGCAGCCTTGACCACAGAAATCTGCAATCGCCTGAAGTAAAACGTCACTGCTACGGTGCACGTAAAAAAACCGCGAAAACCGCGGTTTTTTTACGTCGAACAATCCGGCTTAACCCGCCTGCGTCACAATCACGCTCTGTGCCGGCATCGGTGCCGGGAAACCAGCCTCGCCGAGCGCCTCACGAATCATTCGGTTAGTATCAAAATACACTTGCCAGTAGTTGTCGTTATGGCAATACGGACGAACTGCCAGCACCGGCCCGACAAGATTGAAATCGATAATTTCAACATCAACCTTTGGCTCTGCCAACACATTTGAAATCGTTGCAATTTTTTCACGCAACAAAGCCATCGCTGCTTTGTGATCCGCAGCACCAGAAAGCTGGCACTTAAAATCAACCCGACGGTAACGATTCACCGTGAAATTCTGGATCGTGTCGCTGAAAATCTTGTTGTTGCCAACGATGGTCACAAAATCGCTTACCTTGATCGGGCGCAGAACCACCAAAAAAGCACCTCCAGCAAAATTTGCCAGCAAGCCCGACCAAGCCATACCAATGGCAACACCCGCCGCCGCAATAAAGGCAGCAAATGTAGTTGTCTGAATACCAAAATATCCAAGAATCCCAACCACCAGCAATACGTTCAGCGTGACCGTAATCACCGACCCCAAATAACGCAACACAGTCGGATCAACCTTCTGACGCTCAAGCGAGGCCCGGATCATATTGAGCACGACACCGATCAACCGGCGGCCAATCACCCAAAACGGCAAATTGAAATAACGTAAATCCAAGTTTTTTCAAAACACCGTTGACGCGTTTTCCAGCCATCTATATAATTCGCGCTCTCTTTGGGGGTCGGTAGCTCAGTCGGTAGAGCAGCGGACTTTTAATCCGTTGGTCCCGAGTTCGAATCTCGGCCGACCCACCATTTAGAGATTGATCAGGACCAGCCAAACGCTGAATTTATTATCCTGATGCTCGCAGCAACAAGCTGTGACGCTTTCAAAAAACAACCGCATCTAACTCAGGTTATCTGCCAAATTTTTTAGGCAGGCGTCTTGGCATTGTTTCTTTCGAGCAACGCTAGTTTTATCGGACGCGGGGTGGAGCAGTTGGCAGCTCGTCGGGCTCATAACCCGAAGGTCGCAGG
>CAYRBE010000259.1:356-3006 GCA_964422345.1 uncultured Dechloromonas sp. | reverse complement strand
TTCCGGGCGGAATGCGTTGAATGCGGCCGGATCGATTACAATTTCCGCTCGGCGCGGTACGTACTCGAGATACTCCGCAACGGCATCGAGCAGATCATTGATCTGGCTTTCATAAGGCACCAGTTCGCGCAAGTCTTCGATCACGCCGGAGTCGTTGGCAATTTCAGAGAGCGGCCGTATCAGAATCCGGTCGACTTTCAGTTGCCACTCGGCAAAATGTAGGAATTGCTGTACCTCATGAGCGTTATCCCGGGTCACTACTATTGAAACGGATAGCAGCGGCGCGGTGGCGTCGCCGCGCCAGCGTACGAACCGGGAAATGTTCTGGACAACGGTTTCCCATCCCTTAAGTTTCATGACCCGCCGATGTGTTTCGGCTGTGGCTGCATTCAATGAAAAATTGATCGCGTCGGTGGGTGAGGCCAACAGTAGGGCGATTTGATCGAGCGACAAACGTTCGCCATTTGAAATCAGATAAACGGCAGCCCCTCGCGAAGTCACCCTGAAGAGAAGTTCGTCAAAGCGATCGTAAAGGGTCGGTTCTCCGTTGCCTTCAAGACCGAATAACCTGAGGGATCCAAATACTGGCGAGAGGAAACGATCCAGGGCTTCAAAAGGAAGTTGTTTCTTGGTGATGCCGGTGCGATTGGTCGTTACGGAACAAAAACCGCATGAGGCATTGCATTGGCCGGTTGGGCAGATTGCCATGTACTGCGGCAAGCTAAGCATCTCCTCGCGTCCCAGGTGCATTTCCCAGGTTGCTACCGCCGCGTTGATCCAACGTGAATTTCCGCATAGGGAATGCACCCGCCGCTGCCATGCCGTCCAGTGGGACAAGCAGGTTGAATCGGTTCCCGACGAGAGCTGAGTGCTGGCCACATCTGCTATCGCACGAACGGTCAGGCGAACGAGGCGTGCCTTTACCCGCTTACCTGTTCCGGGCTGATATCCCGCTAGGGAAAGATTGAATTTTCCACCGTGCCGTGATGCGAATCTGAAGCTCAACGCAAGTTCGCCACTTCCAAATACCGAGCGATGGGCGACGCCTTCAAAGGTTGAGCGAAGGCTCAATTGCAGGCCTGCAGGAGTTGGCAGCTCCGCAAAGAGGGAAAAATAAACCGTAGTGGCAGGGGGTAGGGTGAATGTGGGCGATTCCAGCAAAACCGATTCGTCGCGCCGATTTCCTGACAGAAATCGAGACTCGCGATCGTACGTCGCTTCAACTTCAAGCCACTTGCTTAGATCCGGCAAAGCGATAGCCGGCTCGGCATCGATTGCGGATTGCCGAATTGAATCCTGCCGTTTGGAGAACCGAATGGGCTTGCTTTCTTGAGTGGGGAGCATTTGGAGTGGCTGTAGTGTTTTGTAGTTCAGGTACTGAGTCTGCAAGCGGCTGTGACAGGGCTGGCTTGACAGAGGGGGCAGTAAAAAGCTGAGGGCTTGCGTTTAAGGCAGGTTTCAGGGGCTATTGGGGGTATAATCCAGCGTCAAAAAATGACAAACAACTCTTTGCGGCTAGGTAAATCTGAATGTGCGGTCTGGTCGGCTCTTATGAGCCAATAAAAGGGAAAACCTGTAACGACGATGTTCTGGTCGCCATGCGTGACCAGATGATACACCGTGGCCCGGACGGAGGGGGATTTTGGCGCGCTGATGATGGCCGTTGTGTCTTGGGTCATCGAAGACTTTCGATTATCGATCTGTCATCTGCTGCGCGTCAACCCATGGCGAACGAGTCCGGCACCGTGGTTTTATCGTTTAACGGCGAGATATACAACCACGCCGAACTGCGCGCTGAGCTGGAAAAACTCGGCAAGTATCTCTGGGTTACCGACCACTCGGATACGGAGGTTCTCCTCCACGCCTATGAGGAGTGGGGTCTTGATTGCGTCAAGCGGCTGATCGGCATGTTCGCTTTTGCTATCTACGACACCCGCAATCGGGAACGACCGGTCCTGCACCTGGTGCGCGACCGTGTAGGCAAGAAACCGCTGTATATTTCTCGCGCTAGCACCGGCGAATGGCTGTTTGCCTCAGAGATCCGTGCGCTGATGGCGCATCCGGCCATGAAACCGGAAATGGATCTGACCGCATTTTGGCATTATCTCACCTTCATCGTCGCCCCCGCGCCGCTGACCATGTTCCGCGGCGTTTTCAAGATTCCTGCCGGCTGGATTGTTTCAATTGATCATCTAAGCCGCGCGCGTGCTTCGCAGTATTGGGATTGCAAGCCGAACGTGGACCGAATTTTCAAGCCGAACGACTTGAGCGAGACCGATGCGACCGCTGAACTTACGCGTCTGCTCAAGCAGGCCGTTAATCGGCGTATGGTATCCGACGTTCCTTTTGGCGTTTTACTCTCGGGTGGTGTTGATTCAAGCCTGAACGTGGCACTTATGTCTGAGCTCATGGACCGCCCGGTGTCCACATTCACCATCGGTTACGAGGGGGAAGAAGAAACCAACGAATTCAAATTCGCCAAACGGGTGAGTGAGCGTTATAAGACCGAACACCACGTGGCGTTGATCAACCAGCGCGACGCGCAGGAGTTTCTTCCCAAGCTTGTTGAACTTCAGGATGAACCGATAGCCGATAATGTTTGCATCCCGCTCTACTTTCTCGCCGGATTGGTCAAGCAATCCGGTACCAC
>CAYRBE010000259.1:0-346 GCA_964422345.1 uncultured Dechloromonas sp. | reverse complement strand
GGTCCAGGTCGGCGAGGGCGCGGACTAAAACTTTCTCGGCTACTGGTGGTGCGACCATTATCGACGCAAGGAAGAAGATATCTACGGACCGGCCTTACGCGCTGGACGGCAGCCGTTCTGGCGCAAACTTTTTGCACAAGCAGGTTCCGTCGTAAGTGCCTCCAGCCAGGAGGATCTTGATATCCTGGCGCGAGCGCAAGCAGGGCAGGAATTGTTTTGGGGCGGGGCCGCATGTTGGTGGGGCCACCTGCGGTCACAATTGACCCCGGACCCATCAAAGTTCGCTCAAAAAGTCGAGTGCCCCATAGAAGGTCTGTTGCCGGAGGCGTTTCAGGCTGCGGACAGC
>CAYRBE010000258.1:0-3012 GCA_964422345.1 uncultured Dechloromonas sp. | reverse complement strand
TGCCTGCAGCGAAACATGCTGCTTTGTCTTCGGCAAAAGCGTTTGCGGTCATGGCGATGATGGGGGTGTCGCTATGGCCGGGGAGTTCGCGGATTCGTCGCGTGGCTTCCAAGCCATCCATTTTGGGCATCTGCATGTCCATCAGGATAGCTGCGTAGTGGTTGGCTTTGGCCAGTGCGAGGGCTTCGGTGCCATCTTCAGTTTCATCCACGATCAGCTCGGCATCTTCAAGTTGCGACTTGGCAATTTCCCGGTTGATCGGTTCGTCGTCAACCAGGAGAATTCGCTGGCCGGCATGGTGTTGGCGGAGTTTTGCTTCGGCACTGCCGATGACGGCGACGGGCGTTTGGATCGTAGCGACTTTTTTTAGCTTTACGGTAAACCAGAAGGTGCTACCACGCTCTGGTGAGCTATCGGCGCCCGCATCACCGCCCATCAATGCAGCCAGATGGCGCGTGATTGCCAGACCCAAGCCAGTGCCGCCGTACTTGCGGGTTGTTGAGTTGTCGGCCTGCTCAAAAGCGCTAAACAGCCGCGACATGGCTTCTGATGGAATGCCGATGCCTGTATCGCTGACTTCAAAACGCAGCGTCACAGTATCAGCCGTTTCGTTTTGCACCAGCGCGCGAAGGGTGACGCTGCCGTGGTCAGTAAATTTGACCGCATTGGTGGCGTAGTTGAGTAACGCTTGCTGCAGACGGGTTGGGTCGCCGAGCAAATGGTAGGGTTGATCTGCAGTTTCAATTTGCAGTTTTAGCCCTTTGGCGGTGGCGCGCTCAGCAAGAATATTGCTGACATTGTTGAGCAGGCGGCTGATGACGACAGGTTCTTCTTCCAGCGTGAATTTGCCGGCCTCAATTTTTGAGAGGTCGAGCACATTGTTAATGACGCTGAGCAGATGTTGCGCCGAGGCGTTGATCGTTTCAACCCGTTTGGTTTGCGGTGGGGTGAGGCTTTCACGGTGCAGCAGGTGAGCCATGCCAATGATGCCGTTGAGCGGGGTCCGGATCTCGTGGCTCATGTTGGCCAAGAAGGCGCTCTTGGCGATGTTGGCTGACTCGGCCTGAATCTTGGCCTGAGTGAGTAATTGGTTGCTCGCTTCAAGATCGGCGGTGCGTTGGCGGACGCGTTCTTCGAGGCTGATGTTGAGATGGATGACTTCCAACTCTGCCAAATGGCGTTCGGTAATGTCGGTGTGGGTGCCGCTCATTCGGGTCGGCTTGCCAGCGGCATCTCGCTGAATCACGTTGGCTTGATCGAGTATCCAGCAAATGCTGCCGTCTTTCTTGAGCATGCGGTATTCGGCTTTGTGGGACTTGGTTTTGCCCTCAAGTACATCGTTGATCGAGCGCCAGGCGGAATCCCGGTCATCGGGATGAATGAAGTCGCTCCATTGATGCGTCGTATGCTGGATTTCATCAAAGCTGTAACCGAGCATGGTGGCCCAGCGTTCATTGCGCTGAACTTCGCCGGTGACAATATTCCAGTCCCAGAAGCCGAGTTCCGCACCTTCAAGGACATAGCGCAGTTGTTGATCACTTTCCTGCAGGGTGTTTTCCCGCTGTGTCAGCGACGCCAGTAGTCCGTTGAAGCCGCTGATGAGTTGGCCAATTTCGTCCTGGCGGCTAATCGGCAATGCTTGGCGTGGGCGGGTCGATTTTGACTGGTCGGCAAGCAGTTGTGCGGCGGCGGACATGGGGGCTAATTCGCGGCGTAGCATCCACCAGATGAGCGCGCCGGCTAAAAGGGTCAACAGGCTTGCGGCCATTAGCATGCGTTGTTGCATGTCGTTGATTGGGGCAAAGGCTTCTTCGGTGGGGAGTATCGCCGCCACATACCAGGCGGCACTGGGGATGGCTTTTGCCGAACTTAATACCTCCACGCCAACTGGGTTGATGAAAGTGAAGGTGCTTTCATCCCCTTGTGCCCGTTTGTCCAGGATGGCGCTGACGCCGGTTGGGGGTAGCGTTTCCATGACGCGTTTCTTGTCAGTCGCGGTAACAATCAGATGGTATTGCGGCGCGACGATGAGATAGCCGCCGGTCTTGCCGTAGCCTTGCTCAATAATTGAGTCGATAAAGTTGAATTTGCTTAAATATAAAACACCAGCGATCGAGCCGATGACCTTGCCTTGCGGGTCACGAATAGGCACGGCAATCACAAATACCGGGACTTGCTCCTTTTTGCCGATGCCGGGTTTGCCAACGTTTGATTTGCCTTCCTTGAGTGCAAGCACCATGGATTGTCGATCCATGTAATTGATGCCGATTCGCCCGGCTGACAGGGGGACTTCGGCAATGGCTGTGGCATCAATGCCGGTGACGAATACGCCGCCGTTGAAGAGGTTGTCAAGTATGGTTCGGTTTTCTAGATCAGCCTGCAACGCGGCAGGATTGTTTATCTGCTCAGCGGTGATTTTTTCGGCGGTGGCTTCCAGCGACTGAAACCGCTCACTGATCTCCCGATTAATATTTTCCGCCACCAGATTGACTGTTGAAAGCTGTTGAGCGCCGAGCATCTGCTGCAAGTCTTGGCGCAACATCTGGCTGGTGAAATAGGTCAGCGCCCAGATGCCAAGCACAAAAATCAGCAGCGTAGCCAAGGTGATTCTGTTCTTCAACGAGTGCTTGGAGACGGGGCTTGAATTCATGGTGAGGCTTGTTTTGGGGGCGGTTAAGGCACGAAAGAAAGTGATGCCTTCTATAACCACAATCCTACTCCGGTTTTGTTTGGGTTGGCAGCGTCGATTTGCGCGGATTTGATTTTTTGCAAATTTGGCTGTGCACCGTAGCACTGTCACCGTCCTGTCACTTATATGTCATCGCAGCTTAACCGGGGCTGGCTAAGGTGGCCGCATGCCCAAGGTCAGATCCGTATTTCTCTCCGACATTCACCTTGGTACGCGGGCGTGCCAGGCGGATTGTCTCCTCGATTTTCTGCGTGAATATCCGGCTGATCAGACCTTTCTGATTGGCGACATCATCGACTTCTGGGCGATGAGCCGCAGCATCC
>CAYRBE010000257.1:0-3013 GCA_964422345.1 uncultured Dechloromonas sp. | reverse complement strand
TTTAAATGGTTTGCCGACGGTCTACTGCGTGGCGAACTGTGTTTTGGTGGCGAAGAAAGTGCAGGCGCCAGCTTGCTGCAACGTGACGGGAACGCCTGGACGACTGACAAGGATGGCATCGCACTCGGCCTGCTCGCCGCTGAAATTACGTCCGTGACTGGCAAGAACCCGGGTCAGTATTACGATGAACTAACCGCCCGCTTCGGCCAGGCACATTATCAGCGCATCGACAGCCCGATGACGGAAGCCCAGCGCGCCGGCTTCAAGCGCTTGACTGCGGCACAAGTCAGCGCGCCCACACTGGCCGGAGAAGCGATACGCGCCGCTCTGACGGCAGCGCCCGGCAATGGCGCGGATATTGGCGGACTCAAGGTCGTCACCGATCACGGCTGGTTTGCCGCCCGCCCTTCCGGCACCGAGGCAGTTTACAAGCTGTACGCAGAAAGTCTGATCAGTGCCGAGCACCTGAAGCAGATCATCACGGAAGCACAGGAAATCGTTGAAGGCGCACTCGTGGCCTGAAATCTGGATGAAAAAAATGCATGTAAAGAATTCCGACGCTGGACCACAACTCAGCCCAAACCTTAGGTTCGAACATCTAAGGGAATGGGCATTCAGTGGACTTGTCTTTACCGTGACGTGTCTAGTGGCGACGTATGCCATGTACTATTTTCACAGTGTTAACGAGAGGGAAATCCAGTCGGAATTTTCGGATGTGGTCGAAGAATCACTCCAGCAATTAAAGAATCGCATGGCCATTTACGAATATGGCCTTAGAGGTTTGCGTGGTGCCGTTGTGACTGTCGGCCATGACAAACTAAACCATGCGAGTTTTCATGAATACGGCCAATCCCGTGATCCTGATCTAGAGTTTCCCGGCTCACGGGGTATTGCTTTTGTCCGGCGCATCAAGCCGTCACAGGAGTTCTCATGGCTCAACAATATACGCGGCGAGGGATTTAAAGTTGAACAAATCAGGCAACTCTCGCCTCATGATGGGGATCGCTTCGCTGTACAGTACATCCATCCAGTATCCAAGAATAAAAACGCGATCGGACTCGATATAGCCTCAGAATTCAATAGACGGGAGACAATCTGGAAATCGATCTCCCAAGGCCAGGCAACTCTGACTAGGCCGATTACCTTGGTTCAGGGTGAAAGCAACCCCAAGCAGGGATTTCTGCTGATGCTTCCCGTGTTTGATAGTGGAACGACCCCCTTGACGGAGGATGCGCGCCAGCAGGCTGCCGTGGGCATCGTTGACGTGCCACTGGTGATTGGCGAGGTGCTTGCTGATCTTGGTTTAAACAAAGGAACTATTTCACTGTCACTTTTTGACGTGCAAGAAGGGTCAGAGCCCCAGTTATTTTTTTCATCATCCAACGTAACGCAGCCGTCCTTACCCAATCTCAGTCGGGAAATTCCTTTTCAAATATATGGTCGGGACTGGATCGTTGAGATCAAAGGATTACCTAGTTTGTTACAGGGAGTTCCTTTAATAAATACGAGGATAATTCCAGCCGGAATATTTGCAATTGGAATCGTGCTGTCAATCCTGTTGCAGTTTTATCTGACAGCAAAGAAAAAAGAACAAACACGGGCTCTTGATCAGGTAGCTAAACGTGCAGTCGACCTTGCCCGGCAACGCGAAATCGAAGTTAGCGCTTCCATCCAGCAACGTCTGCTGTTTGGTGTTCCACCCACCGATATTCCCGGATTTTCCATTTCTTCCTACAGCGAAGCATCGCAAGGCATTGATGGCGACTTCTATACCTTCACCCGGCTTGGAGGGGATTCTTTTGAAATCCTGACCGGGGATGTGATGGGCAAAGGCATCACTGCAGCCATGATCGGAGCGGGCATCAAAGCCAGTTACCGCCGGCATCTTGTCGAGTTCAAGGCCCACTCAAAGGAAAACGCTTTCCCTTCTCCTGAGCAATTAATCAATTTAATACATCATGAAGTAACGCCCGAACTTATCAAGCTCAATTCCTTCGTTACACTTTCTTTATTGCGGTTCGATCACTCAGCAATGACATTGACCATGGTCAATGCCGGACACACCCCGGCCTTGCAGGTCTCGAAAAACGGCCAGTGCCTGAACAAACTGGCGGGTGATAACTTACCGATTGGCGTCATCGAAAACGAAGTCTATAAAGAGCAGGTATTTCCGATCCAGATTGGCGACTACATCCTGAGCTACTCCGACGGCATCTCTGAGTCAGTCAGCCCGCAGGGCGATCTTTACGGTGAAACACGTATAGAGACGATCCTTCAGGCAGGGCAACAAATCGAGGCCTCTTCATCCATTTTTCTGCACTCCCTGCGCAGTGACATTCACGACTTTACCGAGCGCCTTGATGGAAATGACGACCGGACGGCCATTGTTGTCCAGATCCGCCCGCTACGCAGCAAGATACGAAGCAACATTACCGACCGCAAGGAACTGGAATATATCGATCTACCTCGTCAATTCGATCAACTCAGCCGCTTGCGTCAACGTATTGCCGATCTGGCACAGGATCAGCCGGAAGAGTTTATACAAGCCCTGATCCTAGCCGCATTCGAGGCCGCCACCAATATCATCCGGCACACGCCGGAAAAACTGCTCAACACCCCATTCACCGCTGTACTCAAACGAGACCAGACGGAACTGAGCGTCGATTTGGTTTATGCCGGTCAACCATTCGTCCAGGAAGCCCCTCCTTCACCGGATTTCAGCGGTGGATCGGATGGTGGCTTTGGCCTTTTTATTATCGAAAACAGCGTCGACCGCGTCATTTACAGCCGACCAATGCCAGGACTGGCCAGCATTCTCATGATCAAGAAACTGGATCTACCTCAAGAGATGGTGATTGATTAACCAGTGGGTTCCCACGTATGCCCAAGGTGCTCGCCAATTTGACCACCGGATGCTACTCGGTAGCCACAAGGCTTTTGTCTCGTAAGGTAATCCCCCCCATTTTTAGCAGCGGTCAGAAGTAGAGTTGGTTAAAAGTGCTGACTTCTGTTT
>CAYRBE010000256.1:1181-3019 GCA_964422345.1 uncultured Dechloromonas sp. | reverse complement strand
ATCAGGCCAATCTTGACGCTATCGCCCTGATCCAGCCGGAAGCGACGAACCAGCTCATCGGTCAGCGACGACTTGCCTGCGCCGCCGGTGCCGGTAATACCCAGCACAGGAACGGTCAAAGCTGCAGCCGCTTTGAGTAAAGCTTCCTTGAGCTTGGCATCCTGACTGTTTTCCAGACGGGTAATGACCCGTGCCAGCAAGCGCCGGTCACCGGCTTGCAAACCGGCAACGACCTGATCCGCCGTAATTTTCTCATCGGCACAGACATCAAAATCCGACTGCTGGACCAGATCATTGATCATGCCCTGCAGGCCCATATGCACACCATCTTCCGGTGCGTAAATCCGGGTCACGCCGTAGGCATGCAACTCCTTGATCTCGGAAGGCACAATCACCCCGCCGCCGCCACCAAATACCTTGATATCCGCCCCGCCATTGGCCTTCAGCAGATCAATCATGTACTTGAAAAATTCGACATGCCCGCCCTGATAGGAAGTAATCGCAATGCCCTGCACATCCTCCTGCAAAGCCGCATTGACGATTTCCTGCACTGAGCGGTTATGGCCAAGGTGAATCACCTCTGCACCGGTAGCTTGCATAATCCGCCGCATAATATTGATTGATGCGTCATGGCCGTCAAACAAGGAGGCAGCAGTAATAAAACGCAGCTTGTTCTTTGGCTTATAGGGGGAGAGCTTCTTGGCTACAGAGAGATCGGTCATGGCAACAGCCTCAGGAAAGTCAGTGAATGACGATCATCATAGAGCGATTTTCAGGCGTCGCCATTGCCTGTCATGACGTCAATCGTGCAAATTACGCCAGCGTGATAGAGTGCTACGGTGCACAGCCCAAAAATCCAAAAATGGCCGAATCGCTCAGCAAAAAAAATATGAATCGCCAGCCCGCCAGCGTTGCCATGGGCTTCGTTCGCGGCATGCTGGCCGGGCTGCATCGCCTGAACATTGACCCAAGCCCCATCCTCAATAGTGCCGATATTGATATTTCAGACAGTACCCAACGGATCTCCATTGCCCGTTACGCCGCGCTCTACAACCAGATCAACCGCAAACTTGATGACGAAGCCTTTGGCCTTTTTTCACAGCCGATGCGCCTCGGCAGTTTCGAGTTTCTTTGCCGCAGCTGCATCAGCGCCCCGACGCTGGCCGAAGCACTCAGCCGCGCCGCACGTTTTTTACGCATCGTCCTGCCCGACCTCGCAGTCAGCATCCGCCGCCACCATAACCATGCCGAACTGGTTATTCACGAAACCCGGCGCTTAACCGAACGCCCGGATGACCCCGGCCGGGTCTTCGCCTTTGAATGGCTGCTCCGTTTAATCCACGGCCTGGCCTGCTGGCTAGCTGGGCGCGGCATCGGGCTAGACAGCGTAATTTTTCCCTACCCTCGCCCGGCTCACGCCACTGACTATTCGCTGATTTTCACCGCCGATTCGCGTTTCGCCCCAACCGTACCGGGCGGTGTTGGCACCCTGCTCGCCAGTTTCAGCGCAAACTTGCTCGACCTGCCCATCCGCCGTGACGAAGCCGCACTGACCACTTTTCTTGACGGCGCCCCCGGCAAGATCACCACACTTTACCGGCGCGACCGAGAAATGGTCATTCGCGTCCGCGACCTGTTACGCAGTGCGCTCCCGGCGACGCTCAGTCTCGACGACATCGCCGCCCGCCTGCATCTTTCGCCACGCAGTATCCACCGCCGCCTGACTGACGAAGGCACAACTTTTCGCGGCATCAAGGATGCGCTGCGCCGTGATCTGGCGCTCGCCCGATTAACCCGTGGCAAAACACCCATAAGCCAGATCGCGAATGACCTCGGCT
>CAYRBE010000256.1:0-1081 GCA_964422345.1 uncultured Dechloromonas sp. | reverse complement strand
GCCCGATTAACCCGTGGCAAAACACCCATAAGCCAGATCGCGAATGACCTCGGCTACGCCGACACCTCTGCCTTTTATCGCGCTTGCATTGAGTGGACAGGACTGGCTCCGGCCCACTACCGCCGGCTATGGTCAGGTAGAAAGAACTAGAACCCCGACCACGGTTCATCACGAGGCTCGAACAGTGTATGCTGACGGTGTTCGCTATTCTGCCAGTCGGTAAAGATGCCTCTTAACGACATTCCACCATTCATCGCCAATCGTAAATGGTGGATTCTGCCATTGCTGGTATGGCTTTTGGCTGTCGGCGCCTCGTTCGTGAATCACCGAAACGAAATCGACAAACAATCCATCCAGATAGCCACCAGTGGCGCCCGCAACATGTTCAGGATGATCGTTCTGACCCGGGCCTGGAATGCGCAACACGGCGGTGTCTATGTGCCCGTCACTGAAACCCTGAAACCGAACCCCGCGCTCGATCACCCACGGCGAGACATCACTACGACGGATGGCCAGCAACTCACCATGGTCAATCCAGCCTTCATGACACGGCTGTTGTCTGAACTGGCTGAAACACAAAACGTCTCGGCATTTCACATCACCAGTCTAAAACCCATCCGCCCCGGGAATAAACCCGATGACTGGGAACGCATTGCGCTGCAGGAATTCGACAAGGGGGCGAAAGAGAAAGTTGAACTGATCACCCCTCAGGATATTCGCCTTGCCAAACTTCGCTACATGGCACCTTTGCCGGTGATTCAGGCTTGCATGCCCTGCCATGAAAAACAGGGGTACAAGGTTGGAGATATTCGCGGCGGCATTAGTGTCACCCTACCACTGAGAGAGGTTTACGAGGCGGCCGCCCCTGCCAAGAGCGACACGCTCTATACCCATCTTACTGTGCTCATTCTGATCAGTTTCTGTGGCTGGCTTTTACTCAACTTGCTGCGCCACCGCTGGATCGCCTTGGGCGAATCCAACGCTGCGCTGGAGCATGCTAAACAAGCTGCGGAGGCAGCCAACATTGCGAAAAATGCGTTTCTAAGCAATATGAGCCACGAGTTACGCACGCCGTTAAATG
>CAYRBE010000255.1:0-3063 GCA_964422345.1 uncultured Dechloromonas sp. | reverse complement strand
GCGAAAAATGCGTTTCTAAGCAATATGAGCCACGAGTTACGCACGCCGTTAAATGCGATTGTCGGTCATACCCATTTACTCAAGAGACACTGCCCGCACCCGGAGCAACAGAACCATATCGGCCGAATTCAACACGCCTCGTCGGAACTGCTTGATATTTTTGACATGATGTTCGACATGACGAAAGCCGAATCAGGCGATCTTGAATTAGCCCACGCTACTTTTGACGTCACTGCGTTTGTCGATGAAACCTACCGAAAATTGCAATCTGAAGCCGCCGCCCGGCAACTTTCAGCGCTCCTGCTCCAACATCAGGAGGCAACACCCTGCTGGGTACTTGGTGACAAGCAACGGATAGGGCAAGTGCTGGCGCAATTTATCGACAATGCGATCAAATTTAGCCCCCACGGGGAAATTACACTTGAAACACATAAAACACTGACTGACGACGGCCGCATTACGCTGCGTTTCGCTGTCTCTGATCAAGGCATTGGCATCGACGAAGCCCACCTTGGGCAACTATTCACACTCTTCCATCAACTCGACTCATCACTCACTCGCCGCCACGGCGGCAACGGGATTGGCCTTTATATGTGCCGGCAACTCGCCACACTGATGGGCGGAGAAGTTGGTGCAACCAGCAAACTCAATGTTGGCAGCACTTTCTGGCTCACACTCACCCTCGACAAAGCCACACCGGGTGAAATTGAAGCCAGCTTAGCCCCGCAGCAGAAAGCCGCGAACGAGGCTGTATCCAACATCCAATCCGAAATCATGCCATCCCCCGAGTTACTCACCCGGCTACGCTTACTCCTGGAAGAGGATGATTTCAGCATTGTCACCTGGTGGCGGCAACATGCAGCTCAACTCAACGCCACTCTGGGCGATGCGGCGCCACGGATCGAAGCGGCAGTGAACAATTACGATTTTGGAAACGCGCTGATTGCGCTAAAAAACTGGGAAGAAACCACCCAATAGCGAATGCTACGGTGTACCGCCCCTAAACGGCAAAAACCGTTTTAGGCGGCTTGCCGCCCGGCCTGCTTTAACAAACAGCGCTCCACCCGTGCCAGCAAATCTGCAATTTTGTAGGGCTTGACCAGATAATCGCTGACCCGGTGCTCCTTGCCCTTGAGCACACTGCGCTCATCGACCATACCAGTCACCATGATGACGGGCAGATCAGCCAGACGATCAATCTTCCGCAGCTTGGCGAGGACGGCGAAGCCATCAATATCAGGCATATTGACGTCGAGCAAAACGAGATCAAAGTCACCGCTGGCCAACAACTCAAGCGCCCGCGAGCCAGTTGCCGCGACAGTCACATCAACTTTCTCAAAAGTCAGCACCCGCTGTACTGCCGCGCGCATTGCATCCTGGTCATCAACAGTCATGACTCGCCATGGCCGTCCACTTGGGTTAGGAGTTAAATTAGCCACCCGTAACCCCCGCCTGATCACGAACCAACAGCCGCTGCGCTTCTGCTGCTGGCACCGGCCGGCTGAACAGGAAGCCCTGATACTCATCACACCCCAGATCGGTAATGAATTTCAAGTGGGCCTGCGTTTCCACCCCCTCTGCAATCACCGCCATTGAAAAACTGCGCGCCAGCAAGACCACAGCGCGGGTAATCGCCGCATCGCCGGCATCGGTGGTGATATTGCGCACAAATGATTGATCAACCTTGAGCACATCAAGCGGAAAACGCTTGAGGTAAGACAGGCTCGAATAGCCGGTACCAAAGTCATCCAGCGCCAGCCGTACACCTAAGGCTTTGAGGCGATGCATGATGGCAATGGTCCGTTCCGCACCCTGCATTGCAGTGCCTTCGGTAATTTCCAACTCCAGACAGGCGGCCGGCAAACCGGTTGTTTCGAGAACACGATTCACCTGTGAACACAGATCATCATCCGCAAACTGTGCGGCGGAAAGATTCACCGCCATCCGCAAGGAGCCAAAGCCCTCGTCCTGCCAAGCCTTGGCCTGCTGACATGCTTTCTCCAAAACCCACGCCCCAATCGGGAGGATGAGCTGGTTCTGCTCCGCCACAGGAATAAATCGCTCCGGCGAAATCCAACCCATTTCCGGGTGTTTCCAGCGCAGCAAGGCTTCAAAACCAATCAAACGCCCACTGTTCACCGCCAGTTGTGGCTGGTAATACACCTCCAGCTCATTGCGCTCCAGCACATGATGCAGTTGATTATCGAGAAACAGGCGCTCGGTCGCAGCGGCGTTCATGCCGGGGGCGAAATAAGCAAAACGCCCGCCGCCCATTTTTTTCGCATCATTCAGCGCGGTCTCTGCATGCTCAAGCAGGACATGGCTATACACCGCATCATCCGGACAAACCGCGACCCCGGCGCTGGCGCCGAGAAAGACTTCATGCGACTGTATCGTAATCGGCTTGGCAATATTGGCCAGCACACGGCACACCAAATCATCAACCTGCTCACCCACGCCGACTTCAGCGAGAGTCAGCGCAAAAAGATCGCTCCCTAAGCGCGCTACGCTATTAAACGGGCTGGCGCTATCAAGGCGGTCAATTTCAGCCTGCAAGCGATCAGCCACTGCACGCAAAAACTGATCACCCATCGAATGACCCAGCGAATCATTGATCCGTGCGAACCCATCCAAACCGAGCACAATCAAGGCCAACCCACATTCAGCCCGCTGCATTGCGGCCAAAGCTTGGGGTAGGCGCTCAAGCAGACTGACCCGATTCGGCAACTCAGTCACCGGATCAATCAGGCGCAAACGCTGAGCCTCCGCCGCCAGGCGCTCACGCTCACGGCGCATGCCGCTCACCCGATCCAGCCGACCGCGCAAGGCAGCGAGTAGTTCATCTCTTTGAAAGGGTTTGGTCAGGTAATCGTCAGCGCCAATATTCATTCCCTGTCGCTGCGAGGCACGATCGGCCAACGCTGTCACCAGAATGACCGGAATCTGAGCCAGCTCCGGATCAGCCCGCATCGCCGCGAGAAGCGCATGACCATCCATTACCGGCATAGTGACATCGCTCAGCACAATGTCCGGTGTGCAATCAGCCAAAATCGCCATCGCCTC
>CAYRBE010000254.1:0-3075 GCA_964422345.1 uncultured Dechloromonas sp. | reverse complement strand
ATGGGGCAAGTCTGGTTTCTTTCTGCTCTGCAGGAACTATGCTTGGATTTGGCTTAGTAAGGGCGCAGGACTACATCAAAGCCGTGTTGGAAACATACCGTGATATAGGCCTTATGTAATTGTCCTCGTTTTTGACACGCCCAGGTAGTCATCGAAACCTGGCGTTGTCAATACGACGAGGAGCGCCCAAAGAAATCGCTGGACGGTTTGACACCTGCCGCCTACGCCAAAACATTGATCCAGAAATCGGTAAAATCAACCCCGGACTCTAAAACAAATGCCGACCGATCAAGGCCCGTCTTGCTGTACTTCATCTGCAGAATATCATCAGTAAGCGCCCGGCGAACCCAAGTTGATTTCTGATTCAGACGGAGATTTCAGGCTGCCAACGATATGGCAGCAATTCGCCGACCCTGCTGTTGGGTTGAGTCGGCAAGCGAGACAGGATGTCCTTGAGATAGAGGAACGGATCGTGACCATTGAGTTTGGCCGACTGGATCAGGCTTATGATGGCAGCGGCCCGTTTTCCGGCGCGCAAGCTGCCGGCAAATAGCCAGTTTTTCCGGCCTGTGGCGATGGGCCGGATACGGTTCTCAATCCAGTTGTTGTCGATCGGCACCTGACCGTCATCCAGGTAATGGACGAGCGCCGTCCAGCGTTTGAGACTGTAATCAATTGCTTTCGCGGTACTGGTCCCGTTGGGCACTAGGCATCGTTGCCGGGTCAGCCAGTCATGAAATTCATCGAGTATCAGTTTCGTCTGCGCCTGCCGTATTCGTCGGCGTTCATCCGGATCAAAATTGGCGACTTCCCGCTCAACTTGGTAGAGCTTCTGAATGTACGTCAGCGCCTGTTGGGCAATCTGGCTCTGGTTGTTGGCGTGCAGATCGAAGAATTTCCGGCGCGCAGCATTTCGGCTTTCAAGGCATCAACCAGCGGTTGCAGCGTGACACCCATCCGCCCCACCCATTCGGCAAGTATCGATTGTGGAATTGGCAAACCGGCTCGACCAAAGATGCCCTCCTGACGATACAGCGGCAGATGATCCAGATACTTGGCGATCAACACATATGGGCGAGCAGACCAGTGGTCGGGATGCCCTTGTCGATCACATGCGTTGGAACCGGTGCCTGAATCAGCGTTTCGCACTGGGCATAGGCCCACTTGCCACGGATATGGCGTTCGACCGTAAAAGTCCCAAGCGTATAGTCCAGTTTCTCGGCGACATCTTCACCGATGCGCTTCAGTTGGCAGCCACAGGCGCAGGTCGTTGATTCTGGTTCGTGGTGAATCTCGGAGCGCGGCAGTTCCGGTGGCAGGGGTTTGCGTGTGGCCTGTCCCTTAGGCTTCGTTTCAGAAAGCCGTGCCAGTTCTTCGGTCATCGCCGCCATATCAGCAGCCAGGGTTTCCTCGAACAGTTGCCCCTGTTCAACCGGCAGGCGTTCTGCCTTGACGCCGAAGTAATGGCGTTTGTAATACGCCACTTCATGGGTCAGCTTGTCGATCTTGGTCTGCCGCCAGTTGAGTTCTTGATCATTGCGCGTAATGAGTTCTGCTTGTTGGCGTACCAGTTCGCGCAGTTCGTCCGCAGTCAGATGGTCAAGGTTGGCAGGCAATGTCATGACCGACATGATGCCAAGTCATCCACTTCCCGGCTATCGTGGACTTCCCCAATGGTGAACCGTCATAAAACCCGGATCACGCCACCATCGGCCAATCTCTCCCAGGGCAAGCCGAGAATCAGCGCATCGAATTGGCTGCGGGTGAGTGTGATGCTGCCTTCGTCCGGTCGAAGTTGAAACCGACCTTGGTTTAAGCGACGATTTGCCAGCCAGATCCCGTAACCGTCATGCACCAGCACCTTCAGGCGGCTGCCGCGTTGATTGGTAAAGAGATAGGCATGGTGCGGCTTCGCTTCACCAAAGATCCTGACGCCCTGCGATAGGATTGTTTCCATTCCGGCCGGCATATCGAGTGGCTTGGTCGAGAGCAACAAGGCATCAACCCGGATCATCGCAGCCAGTCACGCAACCAGGCAGCACAGTCGCCTGATGCTGGTACTGGCCATTCAACTTTGATCGCGGTGTTGCCACGGCGGATTTCGATCCGAATGTCCGGTGATTCCGGTTCCGGGGCAAAAAAAAGTTGTACAAACTCGGGGGCCGTCCCCGGAACGGGTTGGGCCGCTGGCACTAACATGCGCTGCTTTGGGATTTCGATGCCGCGCTCACGCATCCACCGTCGAACTTTGTTCGCGTTGACGCTGTTGGCCATTGCAATGCCAGCGACCGAGGCACCTGCCTCGCTACACGCCTCAATCACCGCTTTCTTGAATTCTTCCGGGTGAAACCGCCGGTGCCGGCTTGGCTTATGGATTTCCATCGAAAGTGTCCATCATCGTTTTTAAGGGGACACGATCTTCGCGGTCTAACGCCTTAATTTACAGATGGTTTCACCGGGTGCTTACTATCATCAAGCATTAATCGGCTATTGGATAAAACTGAATTGCACTGCGTCTACTAGTAATTTGTCGCTAGAGACAGTCTTTTGATGTCGGCTTTATGTAGGTTTGCGGACGGAATTTACTCTTGGCCGAGTGACTGGTTTGGCCGAGAGGCGGACCTTCAATTTTAGTTTTATACAATCACAATTTCTCTAAGCGCCTTGCCTGCCTTGAATTGTGGAATATGTTTTCCAGGCACCCCTATTGTGATAAATCCAGCGTAATTCGGAATTTGTATAAATGCAAAATCCATTAGCTGCAGAGGCCACCGACGGGGAAGTTTGTCCCGTCATTTTGAAGGCATTCAGATAGGAGTTCAAAGAGACCGGGAACAACTTTCGTGTTCAAGGGCAGGGTGCGCACAGTTTATTACATTTGAATGATTAAAAAATGTTGCCAAAGGTGTCGGCGTGGATCTATTATTTAGCAACGCGGTGTGTTACATCGTGGTGTTACATTGTAGAATGGTGGTTTTAAAATACCGATATAAATCAATTTGTTATGTCGGTATTTTTGAAATCCCTCCCTCTCCGCCAGTGTAACAACTGGCAAATCGGTGAAAAATAGAACTA
>CAYRBE010000253.1:0-3092 GCA_964422345.1 uncultured Dechloromonas sp. | reverse complement strand
ATTTCGGCACCTAAGGAGCAGAAACCTTCGATGAATACGATGGTGTAAATCAGGAGTCGCGACATCCGGCGATTATCGCTGATCCGCCGGTCTGTGAGTCTTTGGGGCGCTACTTTTTAGGCATGTAGCGTTGTTTGAGCTGGGTGTAGCGGCCGTCATCCTTGATTTTCTGGAGAGTGGCATTCAGCCGCTTTACCAGCTCCGGGTCGGTGTTCAGGCTGGCGCCATACCAATAGCTCAGGCTGTCATCGAGTACCCAGGCGGGTTCAAGTTCGCCCTGCTTGAGTCCAGCCAGCCTGCTGTTATGGGCGGCAGCCCAGTCGAGCGAAACCAGAAGATCGAAGCGCTTGGCAATAAATTTACGCATATTGGTTTCATCATTCACGCCGATGTCGAGTCCCGGCGATGTTGCACCACCCTGACTGTCGATGACGAAACCTTTCTCCAGTAGTTGTTTTGTTGCTGCTGATTCGTGAGCGCTACCAATCCGGTAGCGGCGTAAATCGTCGATATTCTTGATTACGATGTCAGGCCGGTTTGAGAATTTGTAGATGATGATTCGCCGCGGACTGATCGGGCCTATCCATTGAAACTGGCTTTCCCGCTCAGGCGTGCGAACGAGTGAGTAAATCAGGGTGTTTTCCTGCCGGCCAACCATCGCCATCGCGCGTGCCCAAGGCAGAATTTGCTTGTTGATGCTGATGCCGGTTTCGGTCGCCATCAGGTCAAGTAAATCACTGGAGAAACCGGTGACCTTGCCGTTAACTTCGTAATTGAGCGGCGCCAAGGGTTCGGTCAGCGCAGATAAGGACTGCGCACTGGTCACTTGCGGAAGCAGCAACACCAGTGTGGCGCAGGCTGAGAGCATCAGGCGCAGGCATTGAACGCGAAGTGTTGTCTGGTGCAAAACAGTCTCCCCGAATGCCGCGATAAGTACTGTCAGCGTAGAACAAGTTTCGGGCAATGTCTTGCAAATTTTTAGCGTGGTCGTATGTTCTGCCCCATGCTTTTTTTGCAGAAAAACAGCGGAATCCTGAATTGGTGTTCATGTTGCATCGCCTTGCAGAGGATACTGATGGTGGTGATTTACCCTTTTTTTGGGGTGCCGCCTTTCAGAAGCGCCAGTTTGGCCTCCAGTTCGGCAATGCGCTTGTCGCGCTCAGCTAGCGCCTGCTGCACCTCTCGGCCGCCTGAAACGAATTTTGGTCGCTCACGAATCCGCCCCGCTGCCGATACATGTACTCCACCGCGAAGGCCGTTAGGCCTCAGCCAAGGTGCGGAGTTTTGTCGATTTTCTGGTGGAGGATTTGCGGGAGAGGCTGGAGGGATTGAGGTTTAGGGTGAATCGCCCCTGGTTATCTAGACAATTTTCAGGCTTTAGAAGATTGCCTGACCAGGCATGAGACACCGGCCGATGGGAATATCTTTCTCGATCTCGGCTTTTCGCCGGAGGCGGCGGCACAGCCAAACGCTGAATCAGGCAAGCAAATTGCCTTTGAATGAGCCAAGAGAAAGAAAAAAAGCAGCTAACTAACGCGGTTACATCGAAATTGTTTGGCTGCTTGAAGTGGGCAGCCGATAAATCGAAACCTCGGTATCCGGCACCAATGAACCAAGCCCCAAACTCATCACCGAAATAAACAGACTCGCAAAAAACGCAGTCCAAAATCCTGAAACCGTAAAGCCGCGCACCAGCGATGAAACCAGAAGCAACATCAGGGCATTGATCACCAGAATGAACAACCCCAATGTCAGCAGCGTCAGTGGGAATGTCAGGATCAGCAGTAAAGGCCGAATAACGGCATTGGCAAAACCCAGCAGCAAGGCAGAAACAATGAGCGATGAGGTGCTGCCAAACCGAATGCCGGCAAATAGATGGCTGGCAACCCACAGCGATAGTGAAGTAATTCCCCATTGAATGAGAAATTGCACAAGGTTGTCGAAGATCATTTTGTCATGGAGCCTGATAGTTCGGAGTCAGTTAGATTATGGCTGACATTGATCGTTCAACGATGACGTAATGCTTCTTGACCGGCTCCAGTACTTCAAAAAGCCCTGAAAAGCCACCGGGGATCACACAGCCATCTCCCGGGCCAAACTCTTTTGGAATCCCTGCCGCATTAGTGATTCGGATACGTCCTTCCAGAACATGGAAGAACTCGTCTTTGCCTTCAGCAAATGCGATATGCCAAGCCCCCACTTCGCACTCCCAAAGCCCTGCAGAAACACCTGACTGCTCGTAATGATTCCAGGTTGTTCGATTTGGATTGCCAGAAAACAGCCGGTCTGGGCGTGGACGATCAAATTCTGGTGGTGTGCTGGCGTCTGAAAAGACGGTGAGAGTTTTATCCATAGGGAGACTGCTTCACTCGAAGACGAAGCTTTGAATTGGGGTGCAACAGATTATCGTAAAATCATGCTTTATGAATCAATTCCAAGTTATTACAACGCTCTCGCATCGGTTTCCTCAACTCGTTCGTCAAGATGCCGAGTTGGCAGTAACTGAAATTTTTGATGCTGTTGCACGTGCCCTTATCAACGGGTGGCTTTGGATTATTTGCATTGAATTATCAGCCACCGCGTACGGTACGAAATCCGAAGACGGGGAAAGAAAGTGGCGATCCCTGAAAATTGAGGTTGTGCCATGTTGAGTATTGAAAAAATCTTCATCAGCCCCGAACGCGGCGCTGCGCAGCGTGAGTGCGAGCGCATCACCGTCGAGGCTGGCAAGGGCCTGTTGGGTGATCGTTACATTGGTTTGCATGCCTACCCGGGTCAGAGCCTGACTTTGGTTGAGGCTGAGGAAATCGAGTTGTTTTGCGCGTATCAGGGGTTGGCGTCTGATTTGTCGTTGACGCGCCGTAATTTGGTGACGCGCGGTGTTCGGCTCAATGCGCTGGTTGGTTATGAGTTTTCCATCGGCGAGGTCAGGCTGCGCGGGGTCGAGCTTTGCGAGCCTTGTGCCAGTTTGGGCAAGCGCTTGAGTAGCGGGTCGCTGACGCCGGCGGCGGTGGTCAAATACTGGCTGGGTCGTGGCGGCTTGCGGGTTGATGTGCTGAGCGGCGGCGAGATCGTGCGTGGGGCTGGTTTGC
>CAYRBE010000252.1:0-3103 GCA_964422345.1 uncultured Dechloromonas sp. | reverse complement strand
TCCAGCTTGTTTGGTGGCTTGATTTCAAATCTGGTGACCAACCTCAAACGCAAACAAAGCCGGGTTCGTCTGTTTGAAACCGGCAGAACTTTTCATAAAGATCAGCAAGCAGCGCCAGTTGCCGGCTTTTATCAGCCGTGGAAGCTGGCTGGGCTGGCCTACGGTACGGCCTTGCCGGAAGGCTGGGGTAGCGATGGGCGCAAGGTCGACTTCTTTGATGTGAAGGGCGATTTGGAAGCATTGCTGGCACCGGCACAGCTGCGCTTTGAAAAGTTGGTGCATCCGGCGCTGCATCCGGGTCGTGCGGCCAAAGTTATGCTTGAGGGCAAGGAGATCGGCTGTATTGGCGAATTACATCCGGAATGGGCACAAAAATACGATCTGCCACAAGCGCCTGTCGTATTTGAACTGGACTTTTCGGCAGTGACTGCTGCCAGAGTGCCTTCCTATGTTGAGGTTTCGAAATTCCCGGCCGTCATACGCGATCTGGCTGTCGTGGTGGATCATGGGCTGGCATTGCAAACGCTCCTTGATGGCCTGAATGCGCAACAGAATCCCTTGGTAAAAGATATTCAGTTGTTCGATGTTTATGCCGGAAAAGGCGTTGCTGAAAATAAGAAAAGTCTTGCGTTACGGATAGTTATGCAAGATACTCAACGGACTTTGCTAGATTCGGAAGTTGATGCTGCTGTGCAGCAACTGATGTCTTGTCTCGAACAGGCATTCGGTGCTCAACTGCGTGCCTGATGGAAAAAACAACGATGACGCTGACAAAAGCCGAACTCGCCGACCTTCTTTTTGAAAGAGTTGGCCTCAACAAGCGTGAGGCCAAGGATATGGTCGAGGCATTTTTTGAAGAAATCCGTAATTCACTCGAAACCAGCGATGGCGTGAAGCTTTCCGGTTTTGGTAATTTCCAGTTGCGCGACAAGCCGCAGCGCCCGGGTCGGAATCCAAAGACCGGCCAGGAAATTCCAATTACCGCTCGCCGCGTGGTGACCTTTCATGCCAGCCAAAAGCTGAAGTCTGATGTTGAGCTTGCTTTCGATGGAACACCGGCCTAAGACCATAGGCGGCGAGGAATTGCCGCCGATTCCTGCAAAGCGATACTTCACTATTGGTGAGGTCAGTGAACTATGTGGCGTTAAGCCTCATGTGCTGCGTTATTGGGAACAGGAATTTAACCAACTCAAGCCGGTTAAACGCCGTGGTAATCGTCGCTATTATCAGCACCACGAAGTGCTGCTGGTGCGTCGAATTCGGGAACTGCTGTATAGCGAAGGCTTTACGATTAGCGGTGCGCGTAATCGTCTTGATGATGGCCCTGCTGTTGATACTGCTGTCGCTTCAAAACATGATGCTCCTAGTGCTTCAGGCAGTCTACGTGCGGAATTACAGTTCGTTGTTGAGATGTTACGGCTGTAATTTAGCCAGCTTTCGAGTATAATTTACGGCTTGTCGGGGCGTAGCGCAGCCTGGTAGCGCACTTGCATGGGGTGCAAGGGGTCGCGAGTTCGAATCCCGCCGCCCCGACCAATGGAATCAACGAGTTAGGCCAATCTTCGGATTGGCCTTTTTCGTTTCTGGATTTATTGGTTGAATTTGTGCTTAACAATGTGCTGTGAGGTGGCGCGAGTTTTGGCATTGTTTCGCACGTTACTTGGCCTTGCTACCGAGGGCGAATTAACCTCTCGTACGCGACTAGTAGCTCCATGATGGTCGCTTTTGACCGCCCGCCACCACTCGCCGAGTCGTGGCGGACTTTTATTTTTTAGTTAGATAAACAAGTGCTTGTTTCAATCCACCTTCAATAATTTCGCAAGAAACCCCCAGCATTAGATTCAAAGGTAAGTTGAAGTTTTCGATGAACATGCCATTTGGATCAGTCGGTCTGTCTTCCATTCTAACCAACGAACCACCAAAGTGTTCTGCCAGTTTATCCACTGCAGGGCGCGCATCCGATAGATAGCCAATTACCCGTTTTCCCAAGGCAATCGCATAGCCAACCTCAAATGCAGTGCCTGAGTCTGGTTCAAGACCGCGGAAGGGATTTAGATTCGCGATGATGGCGTCGGCTTCTGCTATTAGCGCAATATTTGCCTTAAAAATCCCTTCAGCAGTCGTCTCTTCATTATCTAAAGGAATTAACGCATGGTGACCGTACTGAAGGAGCAGGGTGCGTGCTTCGTCAGCCCAAGTTAGGGCGTCGGGGCGAAACACATCCGGGCCGGCAAGATAGATTTTCATGGAGGTTTTCTGATGAAGAGATTTGATTGGTTCAGACGGTGTGATCGATAATTCTGAATTTTTCGGGTTAGGGCGTCGCAAGCAGGCCAATAACCATGGGTTTGTATCGGTGATTAAACCGCGAGCATTACATATTTTTCCAAATTAATCAGTCATGTGGCGATCAAGTCACTGCCTATTGAAAGTGTTATTCCCTCATTTTGTGGGCAATCGGTGGCAGTAGTATTTAGACGGTTATTAAAGTCCATTATACTGTACAGATGAACAGTTATCGTCGAATCGCCCACCTTGATATGGATGCATTCTTTGCATCGGTCGAATTGCTGCGTTATCCGGAGTTGCGAGGACAGGCGGTGGTGGTTGGGGGGCGTAACGCTCATCAACCGGTTGATCAAGCTGATGGCAGTAAGCGGTTTTTTCATCTGTGTGACTACGTTGGCCGTGGTGTGATTACAACCTCTACCTATGAAGCACGGGCATTAGGCGTGTTTTCTGGAATGGGGTTGATGAAGTCAGCGAAACTGGCGCCTGACGCTATCCTTTTACCTGCAAACTTTGAAGCCTATCGTGATTGTTCGCGTCGTTTCAAGGCTGCTGTTGCGACGATAGCCCCCCTGATTGAAGATCGTGGCATCGATGAAATTTATATTGATCTCAGCGATATTCCCGAAGAGTCCTATTTGCTGGCACAACGTATTAAGCAGGCGGTTAGCGATGCGACGGGTTTGAGCTGTTCGATTGGCATTACGCCAAACAAACTTCTTTCAAAAATCTGCTCTGATCTTGATAAACCGAATGGCATTACCATCCTTGGTATGGACGAGGTTAGCACCCGAATATGGCCTCTTCCAGCCAA
>CAYRBE010000251.1:0-3106 GCA_964422345.1 uncultured Dechloromonas sp. | reverse complement strand
AGGCTGGCACTAAACCCCAGCGTATATCGCTGGGGTTTTTCTATTGGTTTTGCCTAAAAACCGCCGTGCACCGCGCCCCGCAGGAATCCACAGCGACGCGCCAGCTTTGCTGGCCGTCTTGCTGCGCAGGGGTTCATCAGTCCTCTTGGGGGGTAGCATTCTCTTCCACGATGCGCTTTCCGGCTCAACTGCCGCGACTTTGCCCAAACCCGTGTTCAACAGCATATAGCGCGACCTGAACACGACTGCTCATATTGAGCTTCTTAAAAATATTCTGGACATGAATCTTGACCGTACTTTCAGCCAGATCGAGCTTGCGGGCAATTTCCTTATTGCTCTCACCCAGCGCCAATGACGACATAATGTCGCGCTCACGGGGAGAAAACCGGCCACGTTCAGGGGTTACAGGGTCTGCGCGCGGTTGATCGCGCACCCCTTGAATCAGTTTCGCGGTCATTTGCGGAGAAACAATCGATTCCCCGTTCACAGCACCATGAATCGCAGCAATCAAAGCATCTGTCTCAATATTTTTGAGCAGATAGCCACTCGCCCCGGAGCGCAACGCCTCGATCAAATCCTGCGCATCTTCTGACACCGTCAGCATCAACACCTTCACTTCCGGCATTTCCTCAACAATGGCTTTGACTGCTTCCAGACCGGATACGCCCGGCATATGGAGGTCAATCAAGACCACGTTAGGCTTCAAGGAACGGACTCGCTTGATCCCTTCCAAACCATCGCCCGCCTCGCCGACCACTTCGAAATCATCATTACGTTGCAACAGTGACTTAATCCCACTGCGAAACAAAGTATGGTCATCAACCAATAGGACCCGAATTTTTTCACTCATTTTTATGCAGCCTCCTTGCGATTTGGGGGTAAGCGGAGTTTGACCCGCGCCCCCTCACCTGCTTTTGATGTTATCCGACATTCGCCACCAATACGATCAGTGCGTTCCCGCATGATTTTCAATCCGACATGCCAATCCGACATCACCTTGGGTTCATTCACCGGATCAAAGCCCACGCCGTTATCCCTGATTTCAACCTCCAATTCGCCGAACTGGCGATGAACGGATACCGAAACATGCGTCGCCTGCGCGTGCTTACGCGTATTCGACAAAGCCTCCTGAACAATATGCATGATCTGAACACTGTCATCCGGTAACAAGGGTGTCCCGCCCCCGATGATTGACAACTCTGTTGCAATTCCGGTTTGTTTCTCGAACTTTTGCAAAGCCGTGGCAATTGCCGTATCGAGATCAGTCTGTAGCGGGCGGGTTCTGAAATGCACCAGCAGCTCACGGACATGATCGTAGCTTTCCTGAACCCCTTCCCGGAGTTGACCCGCTGTTTGCATCGCTTCATCGCTGCGATTTTTCCGTAGCGAATCCTGTAACAGCTGAACCTGAATATTCAAGAAAGCCAAACCTTGCGCGATTGAGTCGTGTAACTCCTGCGCCAACAGATTACGTTCCTCAAATACCGCCAACTCTTTTTCCCGCGACCTCAGCCGCTGGTTTTCAATCGCCACACCGAGATGTTGGCCTATGGTTTCGAGCAGGCTTTTCTCCTGAACAGATACCGGATGCGAGTTCAAAAAATACAGGTTATAAACTCCCAGCCTACGCTTACCATGAAGAATGCTGAACGCCGTTGCGGTGGCAAAGCCTTCACGGATACAACTACCCAGCTTCATTCCCTTAGGCGGATTGATCGTATCGAATACCGCAGGCGCACCACTTTGAATCACTTCTCCACACAGGCACTCACCGCAATTGAGTTCCCTTTCCCGTGCGATAAACGCCTCAGACAAACCATCATGGGTGACCAGTGCCAGTTTTTGGGAGTCTTCCATATAGAGACGAACGGCACCCCCATCAGCCCCCAGCGCTGACTTGATGCGCTCCAAAAACCCATCGCACAAGGCTGACTGCGACAAAGGCTCGCTCAAAAATGACGTTACCTCATAGAGAATGCCAAGCTCATGATTACGTTGCGCCAAGCTCCGGGTTTCAGCCTCAACCCGCTCCTCCAGTGTGCTATAGACGGTCTGCAAATGCTCAGCCATCTGATTAAAACCATGTGCTAAGCCACCCAGTTCGTCATTGCTATGCACCGGCAAACGAACTGACAGGTCATTCGATGTCATCCGGCTAATACCTGCGTGCAAAACATTGACGGGTCTAATCACCAAACCGACAAAAAATCGTATCAGAACACCGGTACCGACAATCGCCAGCAATATAAGCACCGCCTGAAAAGTACGGAGCAAATTGGTATCGCTGGTATAGCTGCGCTCCATTGCGCCTACCAACTGATTTATCCGGGCGACAAAACTCTCCAGTTCAAGATCGAGCCGTGCCAATTGAGCTTGTCGTTCAGTGGTACCACCGGTTTGGTAAGCGACCAACACAGGACGAACGTCGTTCTGCCATGCGTGCTCAACTACTGTTAGTTCGGCCAAGACCTCGCCACTACGCGGGGGCGACAAAGGACGGGCCGGATCACCTTGCCTCAGGTCGACCAAAATCCGATCAAAATTAGTAACTTCCTTACTGACTTCCGTGGTCGCATTCTGAAGATTGGGGCCATGCGCCATCAGGCTACCAATACGATAGCTCCGCATGCGCAAACTACCGGCATCGTTAATCGCGGCAGCCACGCCTTCCAGAGTCCATGAGATATACAGCGTCATCCCGATTGCGACCGTGGCAATCAGGAAAAAAGAGATCAAAATGCCGACGATCTTTCGGGAGAGTTTGCCGGTAATGGCGAACATCAGGTTGGTTCCACAAGAAAATTTAATCAACCTTAGCCCCACCCTGACCTAAAGCGCAAGGATATAGATCAAGCAAAAAAAACCGCCGGACTAAGCCGGCGGAAAAAGAGCGGGCGATGGAGCACATCGCGACGCTGGAGGACAAAGGAGAAAGACTCAGGCAGCCACTTTTTCGACGTGGGCCTGCTTTTCATACAGGAACTCAAGCACGGCAGCCCGGCAGGCGATATATGCCGGGTCGTGGGCCAGCGTCAGGCGGCTGCGTGGCCGGGGCAGATCAACTTTGAGAATCTCGCCGATAGTGGCAGCCGGGCCGTTGGTCAGC
>CAYRBE010000250.1:0-3126 GCA_964422345.1 uncultured Dechloromonas sp. | reverse complement strand
GATTCGCGATGGTAGGCACCGAAGATGCGGACCTTGTCATTGGCCTTGGCCAGATGCGTATCGACTGGCACATGCATCATCAGATCAGCCGGCTGAGTCCCAAGGTAATGGCCTTTCCAGACCATGTTACGGAGGTCGTCGTTCATGTCCTCATCGGCATTGAAACCAACGATTTCGGGTGACAACCCGAGCTTGCCGGCGATGGCGCGAGCCAGTTCGACATCAATCCCCTTGCCGGCTTTGGAATAGGGCGAAAAATCGTTGTACACCGCAATTCGCAGGCGGCCACGCTGGCGAAACTCAGCCAGATCACTTGCCCGGCCCGGCAGCGCCGCCAGCAAAGGCAGGCTGGTCAGCACCTTCAACCACAGTCGGCGATTAGTCTTCATGAACAGTCTCCACCCAGGCACGAATCGCCCACATCGCTTCCTGGCTCAAGATTCCTTCAAATGGGGGCATATAGACCCGACCATCGCGTACTGCACCCTTGCGAATCCGCTGCATGAATACCTCGTCGCCTTCATCACCCAATGGCAGGTAGCGCAGGTCGGGAGCGATACCGCCGGAGATAGCGCCGAGACCATGGCAGCGGGCACAATTCTGGTTGTACGCTGAATCGCCAATGCTGATCGCCGTTTTATTCTTGCGATAGGGGTTGCTGGCTTGCCAGTCATCACCAAGATTCTTCAGGCCTTTGGTATCCACCGCCTGCGGCACGACATCGCCGTGGGCATGAGCTTGCGAGGCGGCCAGAGCCACCGAGAGGACAGCTGCCAGTTGGCACAGGCTGCGCAGGGAACGTTTTACCGAATATTTCACCACATTATCTCCTTGAGTTTTATCGCCGGGATTAGCTTCACCAGCTCCTTACTGCAAAGCCTGTGCCAAGTAAGAAAAACCCCTGCCCCCAAGAAGAAATTCACTAATCCGTGATCAATTCACTAATGGCACAGTGCTTGCTGAGTGATATTCGGCACTGCTCCTTGATTGCTAATAAAAAGGGCAGGTGCTACGTTATGAAGCAGATACACAAAAAAAAGACATTGGGACACTGGAGGAGAAAATGGGTCGAATTCAATTGGCTGCCGACATACATGGCCAGCAATTGCTTGAAGCAAGGCAATTGTTTTTTGATCGTGGCGACCTCCCAGCAGGCTTGGTTGAACCGGTCATCCTGCGTTCCTGGGAACGCTGCCAGCGCTTCGGCCTGACCGAGCACAGTGAAGTGTTAAGTGCCGAATCCCTCGACCGCACGGCGCTGAGATCCGAGCAGAACCGGCATCACCAGCTCCTCACCCACGGCCGGCCGATCATGGAGCACGTCTATGAGCAGATTCATGAATCCGGCAGCATGGTCATTCTGGCAAACTCAAATGGCCTCTTGCTGGATACTGTGGGTGACCCGGACTTCGTTGACCGGGCCGACCGAGTGGCACTCACCGCTGGCGCTTCCTGGGACGAAAACCAATGCGGCACCAATGCCATCGGCACTGCACTGGCCGAAGAAGCGCCGGCCGAAATCCTCGGTGCCGAGCATTTTCTTGCCAACAACGGTTTCCTGACCTGTTGCGCCAGCCCGATCTTCGGCCCGGATGGCCGACTGGTCGGAGTGCTTGATATTTCCGGGGATTACCGCAGTTATCAAAGCCACACGCTGGGGCTGGTTCGCATGTCGTCAAAGTTCGTCGAGCGCCGACTGTTTGAGGCCGAGCATGCCCGCGATATTCTGCTCTGCTTCCACGAGCGCGCTGACTTTATTGGTAGCCCGACCGAAGGCATCGCTGCGGCATCGGCAGATGGCCAAATCATGGCAATCAACCAGAATGCACTGAAACTGCTTGGCATCCGCCGAGTCGATGCTGTCCGCCGCGATTTTTCGATGGTCTTTGAAAACAATCTGGCCAAGCTGATTGACCAGTCCCGCCGCAGCCCTTTCAGCATCCACGAAATCAGGGTTGGCGGAAAAACCTTCTATCTCCAGATTCGCGGTCAGCTCCCGACCCCGGCAGTTTCCGGCTATGTTTATGAGGCACCACCAGAAACATTAACCCCACGGCCAAGCCGGGCGCAGACCGCAGTTGAGCCACTGGCCGAACTTAATCTCGACACCCTGAATGCCGGTGACCCAAAGTTGCAACTGGCCATCGCCCGCGCCCGCCGCATTATCGGGCGCGATATTCCCATCCTGATTCAGGGCGAATCCGGGGCCGGGAAGGAAGTTTTTGCCAAGGCTTTTCACAACTCCAGCCCGCGCCATAAAGCCCCCTTTATTGCCCTGAACTGTGCGGCCATCCCTGAAAACCTGATCGAGTCTGAACTTTTCGGCTATCAGGGCGGGGCTTTTACCGGCGCCAGAAAAGAAGGTGCGCCGGGCAAAATTCAACAAGCCCACGGCGGCACACTCTTCCTCGACGAAATCGGCGATATGCCGCTCAATCTCCAGGCCCGTCTGCTCCGGGTATTGCAGGAACGCAGCGTGACGCCACTAGGGAGCAGCAAATCGGTTCAAGTCGATATTTCTCTGGTTTGTGCAACACACCGCCGGCTGCGCGAAGAAGTCGCCCTCGGTACCTTCCGGGAAGATCTTTATTACCGGCTGAATGGTCTGTGCGTCACCCTGCCCGCCCTGCGCGAACGCTCCGACATTCAGGCGCTGTCGACCACACTGGCACAGCAGGAAGCGCTGAAAAATGGCCGGGAAGACAATATCCGCTTCTCGACATCAGCGATGCAGGCCCTTGAGGCTTACAACTGGCCAGGCAATATCCGCCAGTTGAATAACGTCATCCGCGTTGCCATTGCCTTGATGGATGATGGCGAAACACTGATTACTGAAAGCCACTTGCCGGAAGAATTGTTTGAAGCGCCGATTCAGCGCCAATCTTCAGCCAACCTAGCGCCCGCTTCAAGACAGGAGGCTGGCAACACGGGCAGCCTCGAAGAAATCGGCCGGCAGGCTGCGCAAAATGCGCTTGAAACAGCGGGTGGGAATGTCTCGGCTGCAGCCAGATTACTCGGGGTCAGCCGCAATACTTTATATCGCAAACTTGGGCGATTTTGAAAGCTTACTCTACCGCCGCTCAACCCGAAACTCAAGACGATTACCTTTTGCATCCGTCCCTTTGC
>CAYRBE010000249.1:0-3132 GCA_964422345.1 uncultured Dechloromonas sp. | reverse complement strand
CTGATGACGTAAGAGGCGCTTCCGGTGGCGATGAGCTGACCAACTTCATTGGTCAGGGTCATTTGAACCGAAGCAATGCGGCCGCCGAGACGAGTTAATCGTCCGGTGGCCGTAAATTTTTTGCCTATCCCTTGATGCAGATAGTCGGTACGGAGATCAATGGTGCCGACCCGGCTAAAGCGATGGGCTACCTGATCAGTCGTTTCGTGAGCAAATTTTTCTGCAATGCCCACAATGACCGCGAGACCAGCTGCGGCGTCGAGCGCGGTAGCAATCACGCCACCATGCAAACGGCCATGGACGAAGTGGCCAATCAGATCGGGGCGCATCTTGAAACTGAGCGCCGGGGCTGTCGGATCGAGTGAGGTGAGCTGGAAGTCGAGTGCCTTATGAAAGGCGATGTTCTCTTCAAATACCTGGCGCAGCATGATTTCGAGGCGCGCTTGCTCGGCGGTGGAGCGGCGTTCAATGGGGCGTGGTGAGGTCACTTTTGATCTTTCAATATTGGAGCGCGATTATCTGGATTGACAGCACGCCGGTCAATTTTTTCCCGGAGAAATACAGGTTGCATATTCCCGGCATCCCCCGTGATAATCATTGCTCATTTTATTGTTTGTGATGATATGTCTTCAGAACCGCAACCGACCAGGCTGTTAGACATTACCCAGGATCCGTCATTGCGCCGGTTTTTCTGGATCAGCGCTGCATTTTTTGCGGGTGTCGGCTTATTCAATTTTGTCTTTCACGCGATGGCGGAGTCACCGCATCAGATTCGCATGATGAACAGCTTTATCCTTTTTCTGGTTGGCATTGGCGCTTTGCTACTGCTCCGAATGGGCCACGTTGTACCTGCTTTTAAAACTTTGCTCTGGGGCTGCTGGGTCATGTGTTGCGCTGGCGTGTTCTTCTCCAGTGGGGTTCGTTCCAGTTATATCGCTGCTTATCCTCTGATTATTATTTTTAGTGGTTGGGCGATCAGCGTGCGCTACGGGATGGTTTTCGCCGGATTGAGTGGGGCGTATCTGACCGGTCTGGCGGTATATGAGGCAGCGATTGGTCGCGTTATCGTCGGCGGGATTCATATTGCAGTCCCAGCGATAGTTAACGTTTCGGTGATGTTTCTCTCTGCTTTGGCTGTCTATTTTTATAGCAAGGCTTATCGAGACCGGTTGGGGCAACTGGCAGCCAGCGAAGCGGTAAAGCTGAAGCAGGAAAACGCGCTGCGGGAGAGTGAAAGCCGTTTCCGGATACTGCTTGATCGGCTGGATTCAATTGCCGTGCAGGGTTATTCGCCGGATGGTACGGTGCATTACTGGAATGCTGGCGCCGAAAAGCTTTATGGCTACCCGGCAAGTGAGGCGGTCGGGGCTAATTTGATTGATTTGATTATTCCTCATGATATGCAGGACGCTGTGCGCGTTCATGTCCGGCATATGGCCGATACGGGTTGTGGCGATGAGCCTTGCGAACTTGTCTTGAAGCGCCGTGACGGGGCTTTGGTCCCTGTCTACTCTAGTCATGCTGTGCTTAAAAGAGAGGGGGCGGCGGCTGAGTTGTTCTGTCTTGATATTGACTTGACTGAACGTAAGCAGGCAGAGAGCGAGCTTGAACAGCATCGCCATCACCTTTCTCAACTGGTTGGTGAGCGTACAGCCGAATTGGTGCTAGCGCGCGAAGAGGCGGAGCGTAGTGCGCGGGTGAAAGGGGAGTTTTTGGCTAACATGAGCCACGAAATCCGGACCCCGTTGAATGGCGTGATCGGCTTGTCGCGCATGGGCGGGATGGGAAATAAGTCAGCCGCAGAGATGAAAGCCTTGTTTTCAAAAATCCATAATGCCGGCAATGGTCTGCTTGGCATCATTAATGACATTCTAGATTTTTCTAAGCTCGATGCAGGCAAGCTCAATGTCGAACAGGTTTCGACCAACCCCGGCCTTGTCCTACGCGAGACGATTGAGTTGCTGCAGGAGGATGCAAAAGCCAAAGGGGTTGAGCTCAGTTTGCATGTGGCACCAGATTTTCCGTTGGCCTGCTTGAGTGACCCGGTGCGGCTGAGGCAAATTATCCTGAATTTGGTCTCTAACGCCTTGAAGTTCACGCCGGAAGGAAGCGTCAACGTTAATGTGGCGGTCGAAGATGGCTGGTTGAGCATTCGGGTCAAGGATACCGGGATAGGCATGACGAATGAGCAGATCGCGCGTGTTTTCGAAGCGTTTGAACAGGCTGATGGCTCAACGACGCGCAAGTTCGGCGGCACTGGTTTGGGCTTGAGTATCACCCATCGTATTGTTGAGGTGATGCAGGGCACGATTCAAGTCAGCAGCAAACCGGGCGAGGGGAGCTGTTTTAATGTGCGCTTGCCTTACTTGCCAGCGGCGGCTGTAGTCGAGTTGCTTGAGGGGGATAAGGTTTCTTCCGGTGAAGCGACTAGCTTGCGTCTGGCGGGTATTCGCATTTTGGTGGCAGAAGACAATGAAATTAATCAGATCGTCATCAGAGAAAATCTGAGCGATGAAGGGGCTGAGATTGTCGTGGTCGGCGATGGGCTGGCTGCGGTGAATCGAGTGATTGCTGACGGCGCAGAGGCTTTTGATATTGTGCTGATGGATATCCAGATGCCGGTGATGGGGGGCTACGAGGCAACGTCGAATCTGCTGGCGATGGCGCCGGATTTGCCGATTATTGGCCAGACCGCGCATGCCTATGGCGAAGAAAAGGCACGTTGCTTTGCGGTTGGGATGGTCGACCACATTGCCAAGCCGCTTGATCCTAATTTGCTGGTTGAAAAAATACTGACCCACGCCCGGCGACGGAAATAGTTCAAGACGAAAAAAGGGCGGCGGTTTTACCCGTCGCCCAAAGTCGAACGCAAACTTAAATCAGTCTATTTCTTGCGCGGTGGTGGTACGTCCGTACAGGTGCCGTGGGCGACTTCTGCCGCCATGCCGACCGTCTCACCCAGTGTTGGGTGGGGGTGGATGGTTTTGCCGATATCGACTGAATCACAACCCATTTCAATTGCCAGACAGACTTCGCCGATCATGTCGCCAGCGTTCGGGCCGACAATCGCCCCGCCAATGACGCGATGCGTTTCGGCATCAAAGATCAGCTTGGTGAAGCCGTAATCGCAGC
>CAYRBE010000248.1:0-3139 GCA_964422345.1 uncultured Dechloromonas sp. | reverse complement strand
GTAAATCGTCAATATTTGCAGCACAAGCGCGCAATACTTCGGCGGCGCTGGGGTTGTCCAGCAGAGCCAACAACAAGTGCTCCACGGTAATGAATTCGTGGCGCTGCTGACGCGCTTCCACAAATGCCATGTGCAAGCTAACTTCCAGTTCTTGGGCGATCATGTAATTTCCTTTAGCCTTGCGTTGGGGTTCACTGTAATCAATTTTTTGCTGATGCGTTGCGCAGTTGCGGCCATGCGGCGATTAATCAACCGGCTCACTGATGCATTTCAGTGGATGACCTGCCTTATTCGCCGCTTCCAGCACCTGATCAACCTTGGTGGCTGCAACATCGCGGGAATACACACCACATACGCCCTTGCCGTCGAGATGTATTTTCAACATGATGCGCGTAGCAGCTTCCAGATCTTTTCCAAAAAACTCCTGAATCACCACCACCACAAACTCCATCGGTGTGTAGTCGTCGTTGAGCATGAGCACCTGGTACATCTGCGGCGGCTTGGCCTTTTGCGTGCGTCGTTCCAGCACCACCGCGCCACTGTCTTTGACATCCGGCGGCTGCACCGGCATATGGGGAGGGTTTACGGGTAATTTGGTTGCCATCGTTTCATTCTATCGACCCGACCTGATCGTGGCTGAAAAACAAAAAAAAAACCGCTTCAACCTGCAGGTCAAAACGGTTATTCTTTGAAGCAGCGCAGAGGCTGCCTTAGAACCGGCTACATGTGGTCAATCATGACCTGCCCGAATCCGGAACAACTGACTTGGGTTGCGCCATCCATCAGGCGCGCAAAATCGTAGGTTACCTTTTTGCTGTTGATGGATTTCTTCATTGAGCTGATGATCAAATCCGCCGCCGCTATCCAGCCCATGTGGCGCAACATCATTTCGGCGGAAAGAATTTCGGAACCCGGGTTCACATAATCCTTGCCCGCGTACTTTGGTGCCGTGCCGTGCGTGGCCTCAAAGCAGGCCACGGTGTCGGACAGGTTGGCGCCCGGTGCAATCCCGATGCCTCCGACCTGGGCCGCCAGCGCATCGGAGATGTAATCACCATTCAGGTTCAGGGTGGCAATCACGCTGTATTCCGCCGGGCGCAGCAGGATTTGCTGCAGAAACGCGTCGGCGATGCTGTCCTTGACGGTGATCGCCTTGCCGGTCTGGGGATTCGTGAATTTGCACCAGGGCCCACCGTCAATCAGTTCGGCACCGAACTCCTTTTGTGCCAGACCGTAGGCCCAGTCACGAAAGCCTCCTTCGGTGTACTTCATGATGTTGCCTTTGTGCACAATCGTCAAACTCGGTTTGTCATTGTCAATGGTGTACTGCAGGGCCTTGCGCACCAGACGCTCGGTGCCTTCGCGCGAGACCGGCTTGATGCCGATGCCGGACGTACCAGGGAAGCGGATCTTGGTCACACCCATCTCGTTTTGCAGGAAATTGATCAGCTTCTTGGCTTTGTCCGACTCGGCTTCAAACTCGATTCCGGCATAAATGTCTTCGGAGTTTTCGCGGAAGATCACCATATTGGTCTTCTGCGGCTCTTTGACGGGACTGGGAACGCCGTCAAAGTACTGGATCGGACGCAAGCAAACGTACAGATCGAGTTCCTGACGTAGCGCTACGTTGAGGGACCGAATGCCCCCCCCCACCGGCGTGGTCAACGGGCCTTTGACGGATACCACGTACTCACGCAGCGCCTGCAAGGTTTCTGCGGGCAGCCAGACATCCGGACCGTAAACCTGGGTCGACTTCTCGCCAGCGTAGACCTCCATCCAGTGAATCTTTTTCCTGCCCGCGTAAGCCTTGGCGACAGCGGCATCAACCACCTTGAGCATCACCGGCGTGATGTCAAAGCCGGTCCCATCACCCTCAATAAACGGAATCACCGGCTGGTCTGGCACATCGAGCGACATGTCGGCATTCACCGTGATCTTTTGGCCCTGGGATGGAATCTTGATGTGCTGGTACATGAAATTTCTCCTTGGAGGGTCGAATTCGGTCCCGGTTTGGAACTCAAATCAGCCAAATAGCCCTATTCCGCACCGGGTTGAAGGGACTTTTTGATTTTAGTTCCAAAAAATCACCAATTTTTGTCAACCAGCGGCAAACCAGGCCCGTTACGGACAGACCTTCCAAAGCTTGGGGGGAAATTTTTGAAATAACGTTATCTCAAGGAATCTGAACATGAACAAAATCCTCGCCGCTTTGGTTGCTGGTCTTTTCGCTGCTGGCGCTTTCGCTCAAGCTGCCGCTCCTGCTGCCGCTCCCGCTAAGGCTGCTGCTCCCGCCGCTGCTGCTGCACCTGCTGCCGCTCCCGCAGCCAAGGCCGCTGCTCCGGCTGCTGCTCCGGCTGCTGCCAAGGCTGACGACAAGGCTGAAAAAGCTGCTGCTGCCAAGGCCGCCAAGGCTGAAAAGGCTGAAAAAGCCAAGGCCGCCAAGGCTGAAAAAGCTGCTGCTGGCAAGGCTGCCAAGGCTGAAAAGGCTCCTGCCAAGAAGGCTGCTGCTTCTGCTGCCAAGTAATAAGGTCTTCAGAAGCACCGCTTCTGAAACTTATCAAAATGCCCGCTTTGGCGGGCATTTTTTTGTCTGAGTCACTTTGAGAGCTGCACTGGTTGCAGCAAAATCGGCATATGAAAAAACTGTTGACAGTCCTTCTCGGCTACGCGCTTGCACTGGGCCCTCTTGCGCACGCGCAAGACGCTCCCCAGATGAACCTGCCGCGCATCAAGATGGGTGCCGGCATGCATCTGATAGACGCCCAGCTGGCGACCAACTCCCAACAAAGGGCGACCGGCCTCATGTTTCGCAAGGAAATGCCGGCGTCTGAAGGCATGCTGTTCGTTTTTGAGCAAGCCAGCGAGCAGTGCTTCTGGATGAAGAACACGCTGATACCGCTAACGGCAGCCTTTGTTGCCGATGACGGGACCATCATCAACCTGGTCGACATGAAGCCCCAGACCACCGATTCGCAGTGCTCGGCCAAGCCGGTTCGCTACGTCCTGGAAATGAATCAGGGCTGGTTCGCCAAGAAGGGCATCAAGGCCGGCAGCAAACTCTCAGGAACCCCTTTTCAGGGGAAATGAGAGGGCCGCACCTGGCCTCAGGCGAAGTTGCTTTCGGCAAAACTCCAGTTGA
>CAYRBE010000247.1:1905-3170 GCA_964422345.1 uncultured Dechloromonas sp. | reverse complement strand
GGAATACATGGAGCAGATCAAGCTGGTCAATGCCAAGTCGGCTGAGGTTTATCGCTACATGAACTTCGACCAGATTCCGGCATTTGTGGAACAGGCGGCGACTGTCGAGATGTAAGCCAAAAAAGTCGGCTGGTTTTCCCGGTCGACCCTGGGGCCAGCCGTTGCATCTATGGTCGTAACAAATCAAAAGCCCCCGTCGGGAAACCGGCGGGGGCTTTTTGCTATATCAGCAGGTGGCATGTGTGAGGAAAGTACTGGATCTGTTTTCGCGACAGCTTATTGGCTGGTCAATGAGTTCGCGTATCGATAGCGAGTTGGCCGAAAAATCTACGCGGATCGCGAAGCGGCGCGCCGGGATATCTTCGATTACATCGAGATGTTCTACAACCCGAAACGTCGTCACAGTTATGCTTGCGGCCTTTCTCCGGTAGAGTTCGAAAGCGGTGTTTCAGACGGCTACAAAGTGTCTACAGAACCAGTACAACAGAGGTAATGAAAATGACCGATAACAAGCCCGAGTCACTGCCACCCGCCGGTGTTTCCATCGAAACAAGCTTGGCTGCTATCCGTCCCGTCACCCTTGGCGCACCAATGCATTGGCTTTTGCTTGGTCTCGCTGATCTGAAAGCAGCGCCTTTAGCCAGTCTTTTTTACGGGATTATGTTTGCCTTGATGGGCTGGGCGATTGTTTTTTTCTACGGCAATGCCTACTCGCTAACGGTTGCCCTGATGGGCGGTTTCATGCTGCTCGGACCTGGCTTGGCGATGGGGCTCTACGCACTCTCCCGCCAGCGCGAAGCAGGTGAAGTACCACGCTTGGCGCCCACACTGACCATCTGGCGGACCAATGTTTCAAATCTGGCCACCTTTGCGCTGGTTACCGGTGTGGTGTTCTTGATCTGGGCCCGCGCGTCGATGGTGGTTTTTGCGGTCTTCTACTCCAGCGGATTGCCCACTGCTGCCGACTTCATACGTGAACTGGCGGCCTTTGAGAATGCCGAGTTTGTGATCGCTTATCTGGTCATCGGCAGTGGCTTTGCCAGCTTCATCTTTTCGATCAGCGTCGTTGCTGTGCCGTTGATGCTTGACCGCAATAAAGATGCGATTACCGCCATGTTGCTTAGCCTTGTCTGCGTGGCAAAGAATCCATTGCCGATGTTGTTTTGGGCAATCATCATTGTGGCGTTAACCGTGTTTGGATTTTTCACCGCTTTCATCGGTCTGGTGGTCACGATGCCGATTCTGGGTCACGCCACCTGGCATGC
>CAYRBE010000247.1:0-1805 GCA_964422345.1 uncultured Dechloromonas sp. | reverse complement strand
TCGACATAGCGCAGGTTTTCGGCTTTGGAGACGAGGCTGGTGAACCAAAGGCAGCGCTTGCCTATCCCTGCGCTTTGCTGAATGAGTCGTTCGAGGAAGGCCCACTCGCCGCCGGGATACCAGAGCTCGTTGCTCTGGCCACCGAAATTGCTGCGCGGGGTGGGGTTGCCCTTGTGCGCCTTGCCGAGGTTTTTCCACTTGCGCTGTGAAGCGGCTGCAGCTTCTGCGGCCGAGGCATGGAAGGGCGGGTTGCACAGCGTCAGGTCGAATTTTTCTCCAGCCCGGAGGAGGCCGGCAAACACGTTGTCGGCGACCGGCTGATGACGCAGCTCGATGGCGTGCGTCAGTTCGGGGTTGGCGGCAATGATGCGCCTGACGTTCTCCAGCGCCTTCTGGTCCGTATCCACACCGAGAAAACTCCAGCCATATTCAGCGTGACCGATCAACGGGTAGATGCCGTTGGCGCCGATGCCGATATCCAGTATCCATAAACGGTTGCCGCGCGGAACGATCCCGCCGTTGCCTTCGGCCAGCAGGTCGGCCAGATGGTGCAATACGTCTGCGCGACCGGGGATCGGTGGGCACAGGTAATTGGCCGGTATGTCCCAGTTCTTCACCCCGCAATCCACTTCCAGCAGGGCGCGGTTGAGCGCCTTGACCGCTGCCGGCTTGGCAAAATCGATGCTTGGCGTGCCGGCCGGGGTTGTAAGGAGATGGCGCGTCAGATCAGGCACGGCAGCCGTCAGCGCGGCAAAGTCGTAGCCCTTGTTGTGGCGGTTGCGCGGATGGAGGCCGGGCTTGGTCGCCGCCTTGTTTTGTGCAGAATTGGTCATAGCGCTGAGTATGACCAGAAATCGGTCGGTGCAGGTCTAAAATGCAATATCGGAGTGCAAGCCGGAAACGGACTGAGGAGATGAGCGTGATCGACAGGTGGCGAACGATGTTTCTTTTTGTGCTCGTGGCAACAACTCTGGCTGCCTGCGCGAGCTATCAGGGGCGTGACCTCCAACCGGGTGTTGCGACCCTGCCGGAGGTTCTTGCCACCATGGGCGAACCGGCAATGCGCTGGCAGGATACGGATGGCTCACTCCAGCTGTCGTATCCGCGCGGGCCGGAGGGTCCTTACTCCTTCATGGTGCATCTGGGCGCGGATGGTCGCCTGAAGCGTATCGACAACGTGCTGAACGACACCTATTTTGCCCGCATCGTGCCTGGCAGCGATCAGGCGTTCGTGCTACGCACGCTTGGCCCATCGACACCGCAGTGGACAGCGTATTTCAAGGCCCGCGATGAACTTGTCTGGGAGTGGTTGTTCTGTGACGGGGGAGGTAGTCTGGCCCGCTTTGGTGTGCTGTTCGATGGCACGACAAAGCAGGTGCGCAGCACGATGGCGCGTCCGGACTACCGGGGGCAGGATGGCATCGTACCGCCCTGCGGGCAGTTGCCGCCGGCCAACTAAGCGACAGGAACTCTGAAACAGAGCGCGGGGCTCAGCGGCAGCTGTTCCCCATGGCCTCTCCCATGCGGATGGCGCGGGTGGGGGTCCAGTCAGGGTTGAAGCTCAGCGTTTTTTTCGGGAACAACATCACCACTGTCGACCCGAGCAGGAAGCGGCCCATTTCCTCTCCCTTCTTCAGCATGATCTGCTGGTCGTCGTAGCGCCATTCGCGCAACACGCCGGGGCGGGGCGGGTTGATCAGCCCGTGCCACACCGTGGCCATGCTGCCAACGATGGTTGCACCGACCAGGGTCAGCACAAACGGCCCGAACGCCGATTCAAACACGCAGACCACGCGCTCGTTTCT
>CAYRBE010000246.1:0-3199 GCA_964422345.1 uncultured Dechloromonas sp. | reverse complement strand
TCGGTGGTGATTCGACCCAGCGCACCCGGTTGACCGCGGCACGTGAAGGTTTTGGATTGCTCGGCGTGGTCCTCGCTGCAGCTTTGCCGGCGCTGCTGGCCGACAGTCTGAATGAAGGCATCGCCCGCTTGAGCTGGATACTGCCACCACTATTATTTATTGCGGCGATCACGACATTTTCCCGGGTCGGCGTTGGCCTGCCGGTGATCGCGGCCAGTGAAGCTTTGCTGCCCAGTCTGCGTCTGGTCTTTGCCGATCTAGCCTTTCGCCGCCTGCTGCTGGTCTTTGTGGCGAACGGTATTGCTGCGGCGCTACCGGCGACATTATTCCTGTTTTTTGTCGCCGATGTGCTGCAACTCGAAAAGGCCAGTGGCCCCTTGCTGGCGATTTACTTCATCGCCGGGGCGGCTTCATTGCCCCTCTGGGTCAAGTTTGCGACCCGTTATGGCCGGGTGACGGCATGGTTGGCGGCGATGGCGCTGTCGATTTTTGCCTTTGCCGGTGCCAGTTTGTTGGGCAGTGGCGACCTCTGGCCGTTTGCCCTGATCTGTATCGCATCAGGTTTGGCTCTGGGGGCGGATCTGGCTTTGCCGGCAGCGATTGCGGCGGATCTCGGTGAGCGGCAGGGGCGGGCCGGTGCCTGTTTCGGGGTGTGGAATTTTGTCGCCAAACTCAATTTGGCGCTGGCTGCCGGATTATCTTTACCGCTGCTCGCCAGCCTCGATTACGTGCCGGGAGGCGCCAGCGGGCTGGCCGCCCTGACTTTTGCTTACGCGCTATTGCCGCTTGCCTTCAAGTTGTTGGCTGGGGTGTTGCTTTGGCGTTGGCGTCATTCTTTGGAGCTTGAATCATGAAACTGTTAGCTGCTGCCTTGTTTTCTCTCGGTCTGACCGCCTGCGCTTCAACCGGGGTCGAGCAATACCGGGCTGAAAAGCCGGAACTCGATCTCAAAACCTACCTCAATGGCACGCTCGACGCATGGGGGATTTTTCAGGGGCGTTCCGGTGAGGTGCAAAAACGTTTCCACGTCGTGATCGACGCCAAATGGAATGGCGATACCGGGGTGCTTGATGAGCAGTTCAAGTGGTCTGACGGCACTGCCTCGCGCCGGGTGTGGACGCTGACCAAGCAGCCGGATGGCAGCTTCCGCGGCAAGGCCGATGACGTGGTCGGCGAAGCGATTGGCGAAGTGGCCGGTAACGCGCTGCGCTGGCGTTATGTATTAGCACTGCCGGTCGATGGCAATGTCTACAACGTAGACTTTGACGACTGGATGTTCCTGATGGACGACAAAGTGATGATGAACCGCTCCTACATGCGCAAATGGGGCTTTGATCTGGGCGAAGTGACGCTGACCTTCGTGAAAAGATGAATCCAAAAATCACTGACTGGCAGGGCAAACGCGTCTGGCTGGTAGGGGCTTCTTCCGGCATCGGCGCGGCGCTTGCCCGCGAACTGTCCGGCAAGGGCGCGCGGCTGGCCTTGTCGGCGCGCAATGCCGATAAGCTGAATGCGCTGGCGATTCCTGATGCCCTGGTATTACCTTGCGATGCCAGTGATGCAGCCAGTCTGGCGGCGGCCCGCAAAACCCTGCTCGCGGCGCTGGGTGGCATTGATCTGGTGGTTTATCTGGCCGGTGACTATGTGCCGATGCGGGCAGATAATTTTGATCTGGCGATTGCCGAGCGGGTGATTGATGTCAATTTCACCGGGGCCATGCGCCTGACGGCTACCGTTCTGAACGACCTGCAGCCGGGCGGCGGGATTGCCTTCGTGGCCAGTGTTGCCGGTTATCGGGGCTTGCCCAAAGCCTTGTGCTACGGTCCGGGTAAAGCCGCATTGATCCATTTTGCCGAAGTGCTGCATCTTGACCTGATGCCGAAAGGAATTGGCGTCTGGCTGATCAACCCCGGCTTTGTCTCGACCCAACTCACAGCTAAAAATGATTTTTCCATGCCTGCTTTGCAGACGCCGGAGCAGGCGGCGAGTGCTACGGTGCACGGCTTTAAAACGGCAAAATTTGAAATCCACTATCCGAAACGATTTACCCGGCTGATGAAGTTTTTTGCGGCGCTGCCTTATGCGCTGTACTTCCCGCTGATTCGTCGTTTTACCGGAGGCTGAAATGAATCTTGATGCACTGATCCGCTTCTTTCACGAGCTTTCACCCGAGAGTGTGGCGCGTTTTCCCGAGTTTTACAGTGCCGATGCCTACTTCAAGGACCCATTCAACGAGGTGCGTGGCATCGCCCCGATCCAGCGGATTTTCAATCACATGTTCAAGCAGGTCGATGAGCCGCGATTTGTTATCACTGAGCAAGTGGTCGATGCCAACGGTGCGATGCTGATCTGGGAATTCTGTTTTCGGGTCAGGCTGTGGGGCAAAGGCGAAACTCAGGTCATGCGCGGCGTGTCACATCTCAAGTTTGACGCCGATGGTAAAGTGAATTTCCACCGCGACTACTGGGATACTGGCGAGGAGTTGTACATGAAACTCCCCGCCATCGGCACCCTGATGCGTGGCCTGCGCCGGGTGCTGTCGGCTTGAAATGGTCGCCTAATTAGGCTTTGAGCGGTGATGGGGGGCTTGAATTTTCATCAGTGTTTTAAGAGCCCTACTTACCATGACCAAAATTTATAGAACAAATATCGGCATTGCAAAATCTGACCCTGGTTGTGCGCTGGTTGTGCTCTCACATCTGAAATTGCTGAGCTGGTCAGCCAGCGATGAACAGTGGCATTGGCATCTCACGGCTGTGAACTAGATCAGCTGCGGGTCAATTTCTTCAATTAATTGCCGGCTGCGCTGGCCATCCTCGCCCTTCACAACGGCATACAAGCGGCAGCGCAAAACACTGCCTTCGATGCTGGCGCGCATTACTCCCGGGCAATTATTGCCTTGCAGATCTTGAACGTAGTCGCCGGGGTGTTCTTCAAAGAAGCTGCCGTCCTGGAGAAAGGGTGCCATCTGCTGAAGGTTATCCCAATTCATAGGCTCATCTAGGTCATGCACAAAGGAAAAGCGCTGCTGGGATTGCTCCACGCACTCCCAATTCAATTGCTCAAGGCATTCGATCAGGTTTTGCACAAGAGATATGTCGCCGTCAAAACCATGCTTTAATACCCGCAACATCTCCTCAATTCGCTCGCGACCAATCTGAATCAAAGAGTCGCCGTTGCGTACGCCGTAACTCATTTT
>CAYRBE010000245.1:0-3204 GCA_964422345.1 uncultured Dechloromonas sp. | reverse complement strand
ATTCAATAAAGATGATGAAATGAAGACTGGTTGGGAAACAATTCGTTCAAACGAGTTTCAATTCCGCGCCTGACCAAATGCCGGTAGCGTGATGTGAAAACGCATGGCCAACAGCCGCAGTATCAACACGATGGCCATTGCCAACCAACTCGCCAGCACTGATGAAATACCGATTTCCTGCATGGCTATCATGGCCAGCGCACCGAGCCATGCAGCGGTAGCGTACAACTCACCCTTGAGAAAAACTGTCGGTACGTCATTACACAGAATATCGCGCAATACGCCACCGACAATTCCGGTTATCACCCCCATCAAACTGGCGACCAGCCAAGGCGCGTGCCATTGCAGCGAAACCTGAGTACCGACGATGGTGAACAGGGCTAGGCCAACCGCATCAGGAATTAAAAACAAACGGGGCGGGACGGGCCAAGTACGAGCGAGAAAAAAGGTCACCAACCCCGTACCCAGGGCTGCAATCAGATAAGTCTGATCAACGACCCAGAAAACATTGCGATCCAGCAAAAGGTCACGAATCGTCCCGCCGCCGAGTGCTGTGGCAACGCCAACCAGCAAGGCACCGATTAAATCCATGTTTTTGCGGCTGGTATCCAACACACCGGTCAGCGCGCTAACGGCTACCGCAGCCATCCCGACCCAGTAGAGTAGGGCGTCGATACTCACTTTAGCGTTGATGCTCTTTCATGGCCCGCGCCGCTTCTCGTTTGCCGGCCTTTTCTTGCTCGTCCTGACGTTTGTCGTATTGCTTCTTGCCTTTGGCCAAGCCAATTTCGAGCTTGATGCGACCACGTACAAAATGAAGATCAATCGGCACAAGCGCGTAACCCGAGCGCTCTACCTTGCCGATCAGCTTCATGATCTCGTTACCGTGCAACAGCAGTTTTCGGGTTCGCACCGGGTCGTGCTTGTTATGAGAGGAGGCGGTGGTCAGCGGTGAAATGTGCATGCCGATCAAGAAAATCTCGCCACTTTTGATGATGACGTAGGACTCCTTGATATTCATCCGGCCCGCACGAATGGCCTTGACCTCCCAGCCTTCGAGGACAATACCGGCCTCATACTTGTCTTCAACGAAGTAGTCGTGAAAGGCTTTTTTGTTGACCGTGATGCTCATGCTGCTACTGATCCATTAAAATCGCTATTTTACAGGATACAGGAACGTCGCTCCCGTATGGCTCTGGTTGAAAAAACCGTACTGATTGAACAATCAGCCGAACGCATGTTCGAGTTGGTTGATCGCTGCGAGGATTACCCCGCATTTCTGCCCTGGTGCAGTACGACTGAGGTTAAATTTCGTGATGCAGTCAAAACTGTGGCGACCCTGCACATCAATTTTCATGCGGTGAAATCCTGCTTTACGACTGAAAATACCAAGGAGTTTCCTACGCTGATGAAAATCCGTCTGGTCGACGGCCCGTTTCGTCGGCTGGAGGGTTCATGGCGTTTCAAGGTGTTGGCTGAGAATGCCTGCAAGATTGAATTCCAGCTGCACTATGAGTTTTCCAGCAAGCTGTTCGAAAAAGTAATTGGCCCGGTGTTTAGCCATATTGCAAACTCATTCGTTGATGCCTTTGTACAGCGCGCCAACCAGATTTATGGAGCCGACCATGGCTGAAATGATTGAAATTGAAGTGTGCTATCCCTTGCCCCTGAAGCAGGAGCTTATTCGTCTCCAACTACCGCTCGGCAGCACGCTACTACAAGCGCTCGAAGCCTCTGGCCTATTAGAGAAGTATCCCGAGATTGATCTCAAGAAAAACAAATTCGGGGTGTTTGCCAAGCTTTCAAAAGCTGAAACAGTGCTGCGCGACCGTGATCGTGTTGAAATTTACCGCCCGCTGATTGCCGACCCCAAGGAGGTACGCAAACAGCGTGCAGCTGAAGGCAAGGTCATGAAAAAAGGTGCCGGTGACGCCGACACCCCCGAGGCCTGACTCGGACTACTTGCAGGCTTCAGACATAATCCGGCGTGCGTGCGCCATTTCTTGCTCGCGCTGACTTGAGTCCATCACAACCCGTTGCCCACTGGCGTCAATAGTCGCCATCGGCTGACCAGCTTCAAGTGCGGTTAAATTACTCTGGGCGCGACGGCAGTTTTCAGCCTTGTCAGCGGCAGCGGCTTGTTCTTTGGCGGTTTTTTCGGCTTTTTCTTTAGCTTCCTGCTGACGCTTCTTAAACTCTAGGTCTTTTTCTGCAGTAGATTTTGGTTCGCTGATAGATGCAGACTCTTCCGTTTGGCGCGGTTCGCTAGTCGGTGCATTCACTGTGCGGGTTGATTTGCCAGAATTTGGCGGCGGCGTGTCGGAAATCACTGTCCGGCCACTGCTGTCTTTCCATTGGTAGGTTTGGGCGTGGGCGGGCAGGAGTGCTACGGTGCACAGGGCAAAAAGACTAAAAACGATTGTAGGTTTCATGGCTATCCGGGTTTTTACAGGTTTTCTGTATAATACGATTTTGTGACCTTGGATTAAAGGCCATGCGAATTCTGCAAAAAGCCCTCACGTTTGACGATGTTCTGCTCGTCCCCGCACACTCTGTTATTTTGCCTCGTGACGTCAGTCTGGCAACTCGCCTGACGCGCAATATTAACCTGAACCTTCCGCTGCTTTCTGCTGCGATGGATACCGTAACTGAAGGCCGTCTAGCCATTGCGCTGGCTCAGGAAGGTGGCATTGGTATCATCCACAAGAATCTGACAGCTAAAGCTCAGGCGGCTGAAGTCGCCAAGGTTAAGCGTTTTGAATCCGGGATTCTAAAAGACCCGATCACCGTTTCACCGACCATGACGGTGCGCGATGTGCTCGACATTACTCGTCAGTACAAGATATCCGGCCTACCGGTGATCGACAAGGCTGGCAAGGTAGTTGGTATCGTAACTAACCGCGACCTACGCTTCGAGACCAATCTTGACCAGCCAGTCAAGGCCATCATGACGCCGCGCAAACGGCTGGTTACCGTCAAGGAAGGCGCCAGTGTTGAGGATGCGAAAGAGTTACTGCGCACCCATCGCCTAGAACGCGTTCTGGTTGTCGATGATGAATTCCACATGCGTGGACTGATCACCGTCAAGGATATTCTCAAGTCCACTGAACACCCGCTGGCCAACAAGGATGCCGCAGGGCGTTTGCGCGCTGGCGCTGCAGTTGGCGTTGGTGCTGGCACCGAAGAGCGGGTTGAGCTACTGGC
>CAYRBE010000244.1:0-3216 GCA_964422345.1 uncultured Dechloromonas sp. | reverse complement strand
GTCGATGGAAGAGCTTTGTTCCGGCTTCTTCCTCGCCATGCACGACCTCGAAATGCGGGGTGCCGGCGAAGTGATGGGTGATAATCAGTCGGGCGAAATGCAGGAAGTTGGTTTCACCATGTACACCGACATGCTCAATCGCGCCGTCGCCGCCCTCAAGCAAGGCAAGCATCTCGAAGCGTCCGACCTGACCCAACCGCTTGGCATCGGCAGCGAAATCAACCTGCGCACCCCGGCGCTGCTGCCCGATGGTTATTGCCCCGACGTCCACGAACGGCTGACCCTCTACAAGCGGCTCGCCAACTGTGAGGCTAATGAAGAGATCGATGCCCTGCAGGAAGAATTGATTGACCGCTTCGGTGAACTACCGATTCAGGGCCAATCTTTGTTGGCGACCCACCGCCTCCGCCTGCTGGTCACACCGCTCTGCATCCAGAAGCTAGATGCGACGAATGACCAGATCACGATTCAGTTCAGCCCTGCTTTTACCAAGCAAATGCCTATCGAGCCGATCAAGATAATCAATTTGATTCAGAAAAACCGCAGCTATAAGCTGGCGGGACAGGATAAAATTTCCCTTTTACGCCACTGCCCCACCCTGACCGACAAAGTCACGGCAGTCAAAGACATGATCCGCGAGCTAACAAAATGACCAAAAACACTGAAAACCTGAACGTGAGCGCCTTCGATGCTATGCCGACACCGGAGGAAATCCACGCCCGCTTGCCGATTTCCACCAAGGCCTCCCAAACCGTCAATCACGGCCGGACGCTGTTGCGCAAAATTATTGACCGCAAGGATCATCGTCTCTTTGTCGTGGTTGGCCCATGCTCAATTCACGATCCGATTGCCGGCCTTGATTACGCTCGCCGCCTGAAAGCACTGGCGGATGAGGTCGGCGATACGCTGCAAATCATCATGCGCGTCTATTTTGAAAAACCGCGCACCACCGTCGGCTGGAAGGGTTACATCAACGACCCCTTCATGGATGACAGCTTCCGCGTCGACATCGGCATGGAAAAAGCCCGCCAGTTCCTGCTCGACGTCTCCGAACTCGGCCTGCCAACCGGCACCGAAGCGCTCGACCCGATCTCACCGCAATACTACGGCGACCTGATCACCTGGACTGCCATCGGCGCGCGCACCACCGAATCGCAAACCCACCGCGAAATGTCCTCCGGGCTTTCCACCCCGGTCGGTTTCAAGAATGGCACCAGCGGCGACCTCAGCGTTGCAACCAACGCCATCCTGTCCGCTTCCAAGCCGCACTCCTTCCTTGGCATCAACAGCCAGGGCCGGGTCGCCGTCGTACGCACCAAGGGCAATGCCCACGGCCATATCGTTTTGCGCGGCGGCGATGGTCGCCCGAACTACGACACCGTTTCGATTGCACAAGTTGAACAGGCGCTGGTCAAAGCCAAACTGGCAACAAATATCGTGGTTGATTGCTCGCACGCCAACAGCTCGAAAAAACCGGAACTGCAGCCGCTGGTTATGGGCGACATCGTCAACCAAATCCGCCTCGGCAACAAATCGCTGGTCGGTGTGATGATCGAATCCAATATCGAAGCCGGCAACCAGCCGATCCCCGCCGATCTCAGCCAGCTCAAGTACGGCTGCTCAGTCACCGATGGCTGTGTCGATTGGGCAACCACCGAAAAGATGATTCGCGACGCCGCCATCATGCTGCGTGACGTCCTGCCGGAACGTTTGAACTAACAGTTGAGCTAACGACAGCAATGAATCTGATCATTCAGGGCGGCGGACTGCCCACTTTTTTGCTTGAACGCATTTTTGCCGCAACCGGGGCGTCCACCGTAGCACCCCGGCCACCGCAAGTTGTCTGCATCAAAGATGCAACTCGCACACCGGAATTTGATTCGCTGATTCCGCTGATTGAAGCCGAGAAGCTGGACTGGGCTTTCATAGAACCTGATCGGAAGTTCTCCGACTTCGGCCTGATCTGTTTCGACATGGATTCGACGCTGATTACCATTGAGTGCATCGATGAGCTGGCCGATTTTGCCGGCAAGAAAGAAGAAGTCTCAGCGGTTACTGAAGCCGCAATGCGTGGTGAAATCGATTACAGCGAAAGTCTACGCCGCCGTTTGTCGCTGCTGGCCGGGCTTGATGCCCGAGTGCTCTCGCGGGTTTATGGCGAACGCCTGCTGCTTTCACCGGGTGCCCGTGAGTTGCTGGAAGCCGCTCAAAATGCCGGATTACGCACAGCGATTCTTTCCGGGGGCTTTACCTACTTTACCGAACGCCTGCGAATTGAGTTGGGATTTGATTTTGCCACCTCAAATGAACTCGAAATATCCGGTGGCAAACTCACTGGCCGAGTGTCGGGCGATATTGTTGATGCCGCCGCCAAAGCCCATCACCTTGCCCGGCTGACCGCTGAACTTGGACTCAAAAAAGAACAGGTTATCGCTTGCGGTGATGGCGCCAACGATTTGCTGATGATGGCTGAAGCTGGCCTGTCAGTCGCTTTCCGGGCAAAACCCGCGACCCGGGCCAAGGCAAACATTGCGATCAACTTTGGCGGTTTGGATTCACTACTGAATCTGTTCGACTAATTCAGGGTTTACGAATCAACTGTTTGGCAAACGCCGCGTCATTTTTAGTGACGCGGCGTATTTCTTGCGGCCCTTGAGCGTTAACAAAACGGACAAAGTCATCCAGTGGTAACGGCTCACCCAGCGATTGATCACCACCGTCCAACTGTTCGCGCAGTGAAAACAGGCCATTTCCGGTAATCACCATCTGAAAACGCCGCCCATTTGAGCGTTGAATCAGACGGGCAACCGCTGCTGCTGCACGAGTCGAGCGCGCCACGCTAACCTATTTGTATTTCTTAAAAATAGCTTTAGCGTCCAGATGCGCCCGGTCCAGCGTGCAAATTGTTGGATCATCGTCATGGCCAACGAAAAAATCATCGGCCTGGGCGTGCATCACAATCTTGATTGCTGCCGCATCGGCAACATCGTATTTCTCGGTAATCAGCGTCGTTACTTCGTCGAGATGCTCTTCGTAAGTCATTCGACTTCATCAATCCAGGCTTGTTGAATTGCTTCGAGAATTTTCTCACCACAACGACTGGGTTCATCGTCAAAGCCCGGCAAGGCCATGACCCAGTCGCGCAGATCAACAAAATTCAGTTTCAGCGGGTCTTTATCCGGATGCGCTTCGCTCAATTCGATAGCGATATCGTTA
>CAYRBE010000243.1:0-3240 GCA_964422345.1 uncultured Dechloromonas sp. | reverse complement strand
ATGAGTGAGGTTTCGGGTAACGCAACCGAGTCTGCCAAGGTTGCGCGCCAGTCGCTGACTGCAGCTGAAAAGGGTACGACTGCGGTGCAGGATTCGATCAAGGGTATGAATGAAATTCGTAACCAGATTCAGGAAACCTCAAAGCGAATCAAACGTCTGGGTGAAAGCTCGCAGGAAATTGGTGAGATCGTTGAACTGATTTCTGACATTACCGAACAAACTAACGTGCTGGCGCTGAATGCTGCAATTCAGGCGGCTTCAGCCGGTGATGCGGGTCGAGGCTTTACAGTGGTTGCGGAAGAGGTGCAGCGACTGGCGGAGCGTTCTGCCGAGGCAACCAAGCAGATTGCTGCCATTGTGAAGACCATTCAGACAGATACCCAGGATGCGGTGTCCGCTATGGAGCAGTCAACTCAGGGTGTGGTTGAAGGAGCAAAACTCTCTGATGCTGCCGGACAGGCGCTGTCTGAGATTGGTCAGGTTTCGCGTAATCTTGCTGAGCTGATTCAAGGTATCTCATCATCCACTCAAGATCAGGCCGATTCGGCGACCCGTGTGGCGGGTCTGATGCAAGATATTCTCCACGTGACGGAGCAAACTACAGCGGGTACGCAGCGTACAGCTCAGGCGGTTGATGAACTGACGGCACTGGCTTCCGAGTTGAAGGGTTCAGTCGCCGGCTTTAAGGCCGAATAAGCGGCATCGCGAGAGACTATGAACGCGGCAATAGAATTCGATTTGGGACCGCTCACCTGGGTAAAGGGCGAGATAGACTTGGCGCTGCAGCGTGCTGAGGAAGCCCTTGGTCAGTACGAGTCGGGGGCAGAAGGCGCCCCCCTGAAATTCTGCCGGACACATGTGCACCAGGTTTATGGCGCACTGTCGATTGTTGGGTTGGATGGTGTTACCCAGGTGGTTGAGTCAATTGAGGCTCTACTGGCCGCGCTTGATGAAGGTGGCTTACCGGCAGACGAGAGTCGTTTGGCGGCATTGCGTCAGTCACTCTCGGGGGTGCGTCAGTATCTTGATGACTTGATGGCCGGGGAGGTAAATCAACCATTGCGTCTTCTTGGCGCATACCAAAATCTGGCAACCGCCCGTGGTTTGCCGCGTATTCATACCAGCGATCTTTTTTATCCTGATCTCTCGTTGCGTCCACCTAAGCGCTCTGTGCCTCCTGTTCAATTAGCCTCTGGTGACGTTAAAGGGGTGCTTAAATCTGAGCGGATGCGCTATCAGAAGGGCTTGCTAACCTGGTTGAAAAATCCAGCGAATGCAGAGTCTGGTCGGCGGCTGATGCAGGAGGCTCTGTTTGATATTGAGTCGCATCAGGAAACACAGGCTGCTCGCGCATTTTGGCGTATCGCTTTAGCTTTTGTAGAGGCCTTGGCCGAACCCGGCATTGGCGACGATACTTCGGCGCGTCAGCTATGTTCGCGTATTGACGCTCAGATTCGTCGTTTGCTGGAAGGGTCGGGTAGTGTTGCTGAGCGTGTGATGCGTGAAGCACTCTATTACGTTGCCAAGGCGCCCGCTTCACGGGCACCGATTATTGCTGAAGTGCAGAATACTTTTGATCTCGCTAGCTTGCTGCCGCCTGTCGTGGCAGCAGGACCCTTGCCGCAAGATGCCGCACTAAGAAAACTGCGCGAATCTCTGATGTCGGCTGAAGAGTTTTGGGGAAAATACTGCACAGGTAGTGTGGGTGCGTTATCAGGATTCGCTGATCAGGCAAGAAACGCTGCTGAGCTAACCAATGAAATTGGTCAAACAGATCTCAAGCGATTGGGGCAGGGACTAGGTGCTGTCGCTAATTGGTTGGTGGAGGATGCCGCTCGTTTCAATGATACGGTGGCCATGGAGGTCGCTACAGCCATTTTGTTGCTGCAAAATGCTCAAGAGAGCTTCCGCCGACTCGGTACAGATTTTGCGCAACAAGTTGATTTGATGGTGGCCAGGCTTTATGCCTGTATTGCCGGAAGACCTGCCGCAGATAATGGTGATGTGCCTTTGTTGGACGAGATGACCCGTAAGGCGCAGGAGAAGCTGTTGATCGGGCAGGTTGGCCGCGAGATTCAGAATAACCTGGCTCAAATCGAACAGGCGCTTGATGTGTTCTTTAGAGATCCGACGAAGAGTCACGATCTCGCTCAATTGAATAATCCATTGAAACAAGTGGGCGGCGCTTTGGCCATGCTGGGCCATTTTTCAGCTATTACCTGCTTGAATGAATGTGGCGAAAGTATTAAACAGTTTGCTCAACCCGATTATCAGCCGGTCGCAGAAGACTTTGAGACTGTCGCTGACAAGTTGTCATTGATCGGGTTCTTTGTTGATGCTCTGCAGCACGGTGAAGTTGATTTTGATGGCTTCGTGGCGGGGATTCGAGGTGAGCCTAAGTCTGATTCGGCAATGGAGGCTGATGAAGACGAAGATGTGTTGATGCCTAGCGTTGAAGTGCAGCTTGCCCAGCAGGCACGCGATACACACGCTTTGGTTGAGGCGCTGCGTGAAGCACCAGAAGACGTTCGTTTGCAGGATGAGATCAAGCTTAATTTGCAATCAATCCAAAAAGATGCCGATCTGGTTGCAAATATTGAGTTAGGTGAGACAGCTAAGGCTGCGCTTGAGGCGCTACAGTCAGGCGATATGGCAGGTGCCGCAGTGGGTGCCGCCCTGTTCGGGTTAAAACCACAGGCAGCCGAGGCGCCGCAGCCTTCGGCCGAAACCCTGCAATTGGCTGAGTCCAGCCACGAAGAAATTGATGCCGAATTACTCGCAATTTTCTTGGAAGAAGCACATGAAGTGCTTGGTACGCTGGCCGAGCAAACTGCTTTATTGTCAGCGGATCCACACGATACCGAAGCACTAACCACTATTCGTCGTTCGACGCATACCCTTAAGGGTAGTGGTCGAATGGTTGGTTTGATCGATCTTGGCGAAGCAGCCTGGGAGCTTGAGCAGACAATTAATCTTTGGTTACGTCAGGATCAAGTTGTCACGCCAGAGATGATTGGCATGGTCGAGCAAGAACATGCCTTATTCTCCGAATGGGTGACCCATCTTGAACGTGGTGATGGATTGGCGCCCAATCCTGCTGCATTGGTTGCGCTCGCTAATCGCTTGCGTGGCGTGGAATCATTGGCTGAACCAGCACCAGCACCAGCACCAGCACCAGCACCAGAGCCAGAGCCAGAGCCAGAGCCAGAGCCAGAGCCAGAGCCAGAGCCAGAGCCAGAG
>CAYRBE010000242.1:0-3253 GCA_964422345.1 uncultured Dechloromonas sp. | reverse complement strand
GCCCGGGCATTCGACAAAATCACCCCGTAGAGCAGACCCCACTTGATATTGGGCAAGGTCACCCGCCAGAACATCTGCCAACCTGAAGCACCTAACGATACCGCCGCCTCCTCTTCCTCTTTACCTTGAGACTGCATCAAAGGAATAAGTTCGCGGGCAATAAACGGAAAGGTAATAAACAAAGTCGCCAGAATCATTCCCGGCACGGCAAAGATGATCTTAATGTCGTGTTCAGAAAGCCAAGGGCCAAATGTCCCCTGCGCGCCAAAAATCAGAATGAACACCAAACCAGCCACCACCGGACTAACCGCAAAAGGCAGATCAATCAGCGTAATCAGCAGGCTCTTGCCACGAAAATCAAACTTCGCAATCGCCCATGCAGCGGAAACGCCAAACACAATGTTGAACGGCAAGACTGCCAATGCGATCAAGATCGTCAGCCAAATTGCCGAACGCGTATCCGGCTCTTTCAAAGCTTCCAGATAGACCGGCACGCCTTGTGCCAAGGCTTCAACAAATACGGCAAGCAAGGGCAAAGCAAGAAAAAAGAACAGAAATCCCAGACCTATCGTCAGCAAGGTATAGCGAACCCAAGCCGGTTCCTGTGTTGCGCGGTTTGATTTCATTGGCCAGCCCCCGCTCTAGCCGCAGCCACCTCTAACGGCTCACTATTCTTATGCCGGTTGGCAGCCCACCACTGCAGCATATTGACGGTCAGTAGCAGAATAAATGACAAACCAAGCATCACTACGGCGAGTGCTGTCGCACCAAGAACGTCGTATTGCTCAAGTTTCGAAATAATCAATAAGGGGGTTATCTCGGAAATCAATGGCAAATTCCCGGCAATAAAAATGACCGATCCGTACTCACCGAGCGCACGTGAAAACGCCAGCGCAAAACCGGTTAACAAAGCCGGGGCAATGGCAGGAAAGATCACTTTGGAAAAAGTCTGCCAACGCGAAGCACCCAAGGTTGCTGCGGCCTCTTCAACCTCGGTTTCAATGTCTTCAATCACCGGCTGTAAGGTTCTCACGACGAAAGGCAAGGTGATAAAAATCAGCGCCACCACGATCCCCGTGGGGGTGTAGGCCACCTTAAAACCCATCGGCTCGATGTATTGCCCAAGCCAGCCGTTACCGGCATACAAAGTTGCCAAAGTGATACCCGCCACCGCCGTCGGCAGCGCAAAAGGCAAATCCACCAGCGCATCAACAAAACGTTTACCGGGGAATGAATAGCGCACCAGAATCCAGGCCACAATTAGCCCAAAAAATGCGTTCACCGTAGCAGCGAGTAGTGACGAGACAAATGTCACACGAAACGCAGCCACTGACCGCTCTCCTAGCGCAATATCAATAATCTGCCCGAACCCCAATTCAGATGCCTTCAGGATTAAGCCCCCCAAAGGCAACAGAATCAGGATGGAAAGATAAACCAGCGTATAGCCCAGCGCCAGACCAAAACCGGGCAATACGCGATGTGTTTTTTCAGCCACTTATTTGCTCTGATAAATCTGGTCGAAACTGCCGCCATCCTTGAAGTGAGTCGCGAATGCCTTATTGGCACCGCCAAAAACTTCATCAACCGTAAAGGTCTTCACGGGCGGGAAAAAGTGCGCATATTTTTTCAGCACTTCTGCATCGCGCGGCCGCAAGTAGTTCTGGGCTGCATTTTCCTGCCCTTCTTTCGACCACAGATATTCCAAATAAGCCTGCGCCTGCTTGCGTGTACCTTTTTTGTCGACCACCTTTTCGACAATCGCCACAGGAAACTCGGTTTGCATGGTCAGGCTCGGATACACCAGTTCAAAATCACCCTTACCAAACTCCTTGGCGATCATTTCAGCTTCCGACTCAAAGGTAATCAACACATCACCCATTTTGCGCTGCATAAATGTCGTTGTCGCATCGCGACCGCCGGCTGCAAACAAGGGTGCGTTTTTCAGAACCTTACCCAAAAACTCCTGAGCAGAACTATCGCTCCCTGCGGGTTGTTTGAGCGCCCAAGCCCAGGCGGAAAGATAGGTGTTGCGGCCATTTCCTGTATTTTTTGGGTGCGGCATGATGACCTGCATCCCGGCGCCAGCCAGGTCATTCCAATCCTTGATCGCTTTCGGATTGCCCTTCCTTACGATAAACACCATCGTCGACGTATAAGGCGAAGCATTATTCGCAAATTTCTTGGCCCAATCTTTAACGACCAAGCCTTTATCGGCGAGAAATTCGATGTCATTTGATTGATTCATCGTCACCACATCGGCCTCAAGGCCATCGGCGACTGCGCGCACCTGCTTGGTTGATCCGGCATGCGACTGCTTAACCTCAATACCTTCGCCAGCCTTCTGCTTCCAGTGCTTCTGGAACATCGGGTTGTAATCCTTATAAACATCGCGCGCGACATCGTAAGAAACGTTAAGCAAGGTGACATCAGCCAGCGTGGCGCTGGCAAGCAGTGATAAAAACAGCGCAGTAAGCGACTTGCGAATCCTAGGCATCATTCCACTCCAAAAGTTATAGACCGTAATTTAACGGAGCTACTTATAACATCCAAGACAAGTTATTCATTTACTTATAACCAAATCCACGAATGTTGATTGATTTCATGACATAAGACATCACAACCCTGTTCGACAATGCCTCAAAAAGCTATCATGGCAGATTATTTCGTTGCTGATAATCCAGATGCGCGCCACCCTGCCTGCCACCCTCCTGCTTTCTGCCCTACTCGCGGCCTGCGCGTCGAATCGCGACATCCCGCCCAGCAAGCACATTTCTCAAAGCGGCACGCTCAAAGTCCACCCCGGACTTCTCGGCCAACCTGTTCCACCAGAACTTCAGGAACAAAGCATTGCCGGCGCGCCAGCGACAGCAAGCACAACTGACTCAGGCATGAAGATGGATCAAGCCGGCCTGCGCACCCAGCGTAGCGTCTATTTTGAATTCAACAATGCGGACGTCCGGATTGAGTTCGATCCAGCACTGCAGGCCCACGCCCGCTACCTCGCCGCCAACCCAGCATCAAAAGTTCGTATTGATGGCAATGCCGACGAGCGCGGCACACCGGACTACAACGCCCGCTTAGGCATGAAGCGCGCAGAAAACGTCAAGCAGATCATGATCAAGCACGGCGCACCGGAAAAACAGATCAAAATCAAAACCCTCGGCGAATCACGGCCAAAACTCAAAGGACATGACGAAGAGTCATGGGCGGAGAATCGCCGCGCGGATGTGGTCTACGAGAAAGAAAACTAAAA
>CAYRBE010000241.1:0-3262 GCA_964422345.1 uncultured Dechloromonas sp. | reverse complement strand
GTTTAAGCTTATACTTGAGTTTTTAGTGATTTCCCCTATTTTATGCAGTCCACAAAAGATCAAGCTGGTTATCACAATTATTCTGGACAGGCATCTATAGGCAATCTCCTTGCCGTGGTATTTCTGATTGGTTTGATCGTGACCGCCATCTTGGTCTATTCGGCCTTTATCGGCTATCGGGTGAGCGCGGTGCGGGATATGGCACAGGCTGATGCACAGCGAATTTCACATCTGGTCTTCGAACATCTGTATTCAGTCATGCAAAAAGGTGCGACCCGCGCCGAATTGGATGATCTGGTTCATCATATTCGCGTGCAGTTGCCTAATTATGAGGTTGTGATCGTTCGTGGTGAGCCTGTGGTCCGCCAGTATGGCGACCGTCCGGGTCAGGCGTATTTGCGCCAAAAAGATAGTGACATTGCCGATGTTATCCATTCAGGTCAGGCTCGCTCGGATACCAAGGGTGAGAATTTGCGCCACTTGTTTCCGGTCAAGGTAGGAGCGGAGTGTACGGGGTGTCATTCAATGGCTCGTGTCGGAGAAGTGAATGGTGTCATTTCGATCAGTGTTCCGATGAGTTCACTGGAGGGACCGATTGCTGCAATTGCGCATCCCATCATGCTGCTGACGATCGGTTTGCTCGTTGTGCTGGTGTTGGTGACCTTTTTGGTCTTGCGTTCTCGAGTCAGTCAGCCGATTGCCGATTTGACCAGCCATGTTTCGGAAATGTCGGATTCGGTTGATTACTCCCGCGATCTTACGGTGGCGCCACATTGGCCTAAGGAGGTGAGTAGTTTGGCGCTAAGCTTCAATCAGTTGATGGGCCAGATAAGAGCATCGAATCAGCAACTGCTGGATATTTCCTTACGCGACCCGCTGACTAATCTGTTTAATCGTCGTCACTTTGACAGTGTACTGGAGCAGGCAGCTGTTGATGCTCGGCAGGGTAGTTTGCAGTTTGCGGTCCTGCTGATTGATCTGGATCACTTCAAACCAGTTAATGACCGTTACGGCCATGCTGCGGGGGATGCGATGTTAACCGGCGTGGCTAAAGCCTTGCTCGGTGCGCTGCGCGAAAGTGATGTTGCTGCCCGAATCGGTGGGGATGAATTTGCCGTATTAGCCTTGGCGACCGATGCCGAGCAGGCGTCTGAATTGGCCGAACGTCTGCGCCACGCGGTCAGCGTGCCGGAGTTCCGTTTCGGTCACGATGTGGTGCGGGCATCATGCAGCATTGGTGTTGCAAGTTTCCCGGTGAGTGGCGAGTTGGCGGCTGATCTGTTGCGTGCGGCGGATACTGCGATGTACGCTGATAAAACACGCCGCAGTGGTGGTCGTTAATGCATCGCTATCTGGCGGTGTAGTTGCCTAAAACTGTTTCGGGTTCTTTCCACTGATGTCGCTATAAAACGCCTGAATTTTTGGCAGGTCGTTTTCAATGTTCCCGGTTGGGTGAAATAAGGTTTCAACGCCGGCGATCTTTTTTGCGTAGTCCATATAACCGAGTGCGATGGGTAGGCCGGCACCTTGAGCGATGTAATAAAACCCGGTTTTCCATTGCGTCACCTTGGCGCGAGTGCCCTCCGGCGGGACAATGATGATCAGTTCGGCTGACTGATTGAAGGCATCGATAGTGCTCTGCACCAGGTTGCCCTGCCGGGAGCGATCTACTGCAATACCGCCCAGCCAGCGCATGACGCTGCCCATGACGGGTGGAAACAGGCTGGCCTTGCCCATCCAGTAAACTTTGATCTCCAGGCTGAAACACACCATCAGGGTGAGCGGGAAATCCCAGTTGCTGGTGTGCGGCGCGGCGATCAGAACGTATTTCCTTACCGTCGGTGGCCGCCCCTCAATCCGCCAGCCCAGCGCACCCAGAATCAATCTGGAAATCCAGCGCATCAAGGTGTTGATGACCGGGGTATCAAAAATTGTGCGCTGCATGGCTGGTCGCATTGTTTATAGGAAGGTGCAGAATTAAAAAGCGCTCAGGGATGAGGCCACGTGTGTTGATGCTACCTGTAGCCGCCGCTATGAACAATCCTTACTGAGTTGATTTCGATCAGTTGTACCCTGACAGTCTTCGGTATAGGATAAAGTCATTAAAAGATGATATTGCCGATTAGCGCAATACAAGGAGGGGACATTGGCGCCAGTAGCTAATCTGTGGGGTTCAAATGCGGACTAGGCCAGAGGCTTTGGTAGCGGCTAATCCACGTTCGGCAATCGTCTTGCTGATCATCATTGCCAATCTTGCATTGGCGATGATGACCTATTCTTGGCTTGCTGCCAGCAAGGAGCGCATGCATCAGGATGCGGCGCGGGATGCGAGAAGTATTGGGCGCATCCTTGAGTTGTCGGTGACCTCTTCCTTGCGTAATGTCGATCTGGCATTGCTTAGTATTGCTACTGAGATTGGCCGTTGCTCGCGAATCACTTCAAGTGCTTGCCGCCCGGTCGGGGATGTCTTGCGCGATCACAGTATTGGTTTGCATGAGTCTCAGGCATTCTTTGTGGCTGATCAGCAAGGGCAAGTGTTGGTCGGGCATTCAGATTTAATTCCGATGTCGGCAAAACTGCCTGATGTGAGCGATCGCGAGTATTTCAGGCGGATCATTAAAAATCCGGTGAACAGCATGGTTATTGGCCAGCCTAATCTGGGGCGGGTCAGTGGTCGTTGGGTGCTTAATCTTGCACGGCCTATCCTTCATGATGGGAATACGCTACTCGGTGTGGTGATTGCCTCTGTCGATTTAGAGACCTTGCAAAAACCCTTGTTGGCGGTTGATTTGGGGCCTCATGGTGCAGTTTCCTTGCGCGATGGTGAGATGGCGGTGATTCTGCGCGTCCCGGAGCCCAAGGGTATTGGTACAAATATTGGTGCCAAGAGTATTTCGCCTCAACTGGCGGCAATGCTCGAAAAGAAAATGATCTCCGGCAGCTATCTTGCGGTTACGCCGCTTGATGGTATTGAACGGACGGTCGCATTCACAAAATCTTCAGCTTATCCTTTGTTTATTAACGTGGGCTTGTCAGCCGAAGATTATCTGGCGCAGTGGCGCGATGAGCGTCAGTTGGCCATCTGGTGGGTTTCGCTACTTTGTTTGTTGAGCTGTCTCGTGGGTTGGGTTTTTTGGCGAATGTACCGGCAGAAACTGCTTGAGATTGCCCAAAGAGAGTCAGCTGAGCTCGCCTTGAGAAGTAGCGAAGAGGTTTTTCGTACCCTGGTTCAAGGCGTGCCACTGGGTGTTTCGCTGATTGA
>CAYRBE010000240.1:0-3319 GCA_964422345.1 uncultured Dechloromonas sp. | reverse complement strand
GTACCAATGCAAGTTTCTGACTATCACTGACGGTAAAAGGGGACGGTTAAAGGGGTAAAAGGGGACGGAACCCTTTAAGGTTAAAGGGGCCGAAGGTTAAAGGGGACGGAACCCTTTTCAGTGCGGCACGTTCCACGGGTTGATGACGTTCAAACCCGCGGCTTCAAATGGGCTGGTGTCGCGCGTTGCCACAATCAAACCATGTGTGATGGCCGTAGCGGCGATGTAGCCATCTGCGCTAGAGATAGCCTTGCCTTCGGCCCGTGCACGGGCTCGGAGCGTGGCGTAGGCTTCAGAGGCGGCTGAATCAAAGGGCAGGATTCGACCGACTTTAAAGGGGACGGAACCCTTTTATATTTACCGCAACAATGATAGTGATTACAATGATTTCATTGCAATCACTCAGGGTCAATCCATGAGCAGCCTTACCGTTAGAAACCTTGATGAATCTGTCAAAAACAGTTTGCGCCTGCGTGCAGCACGCCATGGCTGGTCCATGGAACAAGAGGTGCGGCAAATTCTTCAAAGAGTCGTTGCCCCCGAACAAGCCGCACAAGTCAGCTTTGCCGAGCGCATTAACAACCGGTTTTCCGGGCTGCAAGCCGAGTCCTTGCCGCTACCCGAGCGACAAATCGCCCGAACACCGCCTGACCTGAATACACCATGAGCAAGGGCTTCGTGCTCGACACCAACGTGCTCTCGGAACTGATGCGAGACAGGCCTGCCGCGGTCGTGCTCGACTGGTTTACTCAGAACACAGGCAGCGCCATGCACATCAGCGCCGTCACGCAGGCCGAGATTCTGACTGGAATCGCTCTGCTACCAGAAGGCAAACGCCGCACTGCACTGGCCACGGCAGCAGATTTGATGTTTGAGCAAGACTTTGCCGACCATTGCCTTGCATTTGATGCCGTGGCGGCCAGGAACTATGCCCTCATCGTGTCTGAGCGCACACGCCACGGACACCCAATCACCATCGAAGATGCTCAAATTGCCGCCACGGCCATGACCAACGCGTTGGTCGTAGCCACCCGCAACGCCGCAGATTTCAAGAACATTGCGGGCCTGGAAATAATTAACCCCTGGGAAGCCGTGGTTTAAATAAAGGGTTCCGTCCCCTTTTCTCCCCCTTTTCTCCTTGCGTTGCGGCAATCAGTGGTGCCACAAACTGTCGCACCACTCCCATATTTTCCATCGCAACCGCCCGCATTGCCTCTGAGAGAGCAGGCGCCTTTGCAACCCGACCCCAAAATATCGAGGCCGCTTCGAACGCGTGGCGCCACACGACAGATCGTCCACCAATGGAGCCCAGCGCAGGGGCAATTGGAACCAGCGGTGGATCCATGGTGCCAACAGATGCATATTGCATCGGCAACATGTCATAAGCAGGCGCCATCGCAACCGGTGACTCAGCCTCATCAAGCATCAAGGCAATGTTCTCAAAATGCATGTCTGTGTTGCCAATGAGGCTCCCATAGGCAGCCATGGTATGAATTTGATCGGCTACGGCGGGTGTAATCATGCGCGCCTCCAGACAGCGCACTGCGAACTCTGACCAGCTGTCTCTGCAGGCAAAGAGTTCATCATCCAGTGAGCCAGCGGAAATCATCCCGCGTCGTCCAAAGCGACCCATGCGATCAAAACGCTGTACCTCCAGAAAAGTGATGCCGCCGTGTTCCAGGCATTCTGATTTTGCGGCCGATAGTGCGCAATCATTCAGAGTTGACAATGCCAAATGCTCCATTAATAGCAACTCCGCCGTGCGCGATCCAGTCTTGGCGAATTTCACAATCACGTGGCCAATTTCATCGAGTTCGCAGGTAAATTTCGGCTGTTCGCCGCCCGCACTTGAGCCCAACCCAAGTTGTGCTGCGGAATTGGCATGCTTGACATACTGGGCAAGCTTTTCCATTTTTGATACAGGCTTGAGTTTGCGCTGTTCCATCATTGAAGCCAGCGATACGTTGCCAAAGACGTAATTACCAGGCGCATCCGGTGCTGAAGTTGCAAGGTACATCACTCGATGATCATCACTCCAATTACCCAAGGAAGGAGGCACATCAAGGCGCTTTGAGACCTCAGCGGCGATCGCTTTGCCCATGAATCCAGCAGGAGCAGCGAAGGTCATAGCCGGCGGGAGTCCGACGTAAAGCCGACCACCGCCGTGTTTTGTGTTGACATACGTACCACCTCCAGACAACAACATGAAAGTTCCACTTTCTTCGACATCACCCAATTCGGTGATGCGATAGAGGTTCTGTGCCGAAGGCACCTTGGGAAGATGGCGCAGCAGTCCATACTGAGGCGTCCGAACCCCGCTTACTCGAAATGCAATGACTTCCTGCGCATTGTTATGAATAGTTCGAGAAAGAGTTGGCTGACTAATATCAAGCGCCTTCTGCAAAGCTTCGCTTGACATCGGGCCGGCGCGCAATAGCTTACGAAATTGAGCTATACGTTCAATTGAAGCGGATGTTGAACCGGTTAAACCTTGTGACATGATCAGAGCTTTTGATGAATTTATAGATTAGTTCAATGAATAGTACGAAGCATAACAATTCCTGTCAACGTAAAAGCGGTAAAAGGGGACGGAACCCTTTTTCTCGGCTTTTTCTGCTATTCTGAATTTATGCCCAGATTACCCAGAACCGTATTTGCCGGTCTGCCGCATCATGTAACGCAGCGCGGCAATCGGCGCGCGCCGATCTTTTTTAGCGATGATGACCGCCTCGCGTATCTTTCGTGGCTCAAGGAGTATGCAGACAAGCACGAGGTTGAGGTGCTGGCTTATTGCCTGATGAGCAACCACATCCACCTGATTGCCGTGCCGGCCGCCGACGATGGCCTGCAGCGCGTGCTCAGGCCGCTGCACATGCGCTACGCCCAGCATGTGAACCTCGAGCAAGGATGGAGCGGCCATCTGTGGCAAGGGCGCTTCTTTTCGTCGCCGCTGGATGATGCCTATTTGTGGACCGCCATGCGCTACGTGGAATGCAACCCGGTGCGAGCCGCCATGGTGCCGCGCGCCGAAGATTACCGCTGGTCGAGTGCGGCTGCGCACTGCACCCAGAAGCCGGACGGGGTGCTCAAACCTGAATCGAGCTGGGGCAAACGATTTGCCGCGATCCCCAACTGGTCGGGCTGGCTGCAAATGGCCGATGAGGCCGAAAAGCTCGATCTGCTGAGACAAAACGCTGACAAAGGTCTGCCCTGCGGTGGCGCCGATTTTGTCCAGGCCCTTGGGGTCCAGGTTGGACGCCCCTTAGAGGGTAGGCCACGAGGGCGGCCGTCAAAAATTGCGCTTGAAGCGAATTAAAGG
>CAYRBE010000239.1:0-3324 GCA_964422345.1 uncultured Dechloromonas sp. | reverse complement strand
CCGGCTTGCCCCAGCGTCGAATGTGCAAGCGCAAGCCGGGAAGGTCGAGAAATTCGGAACGGGATGGACGCATCGGGGAGATCTTTGGGTTGGGGTGGGGGGATTTTATCGCAGGGGATTTTTGTCGTTCTCGGCCGCAGCTCAACTTTTACTCTGTGTCGCTAAGCAATGGGCTGGATGCCCACCGTTCGGTGCAAAATTGCTTTGAGTGGCCGCTTCGTCATTCGGCGAATAGTGCTCAGTGCCCTGAGTGGCCAGATGAAAAACTGAAAGCAGCCAGTGGCTAGCGAAGATAAACCTCTTTAGGGGGCAGCAGAATTTAAACTATCTTGCGACTCAATCGCTGATATGAGTTTTGATAAAGAAACAGGTTTAAATAGCACCGGCCAACCTGCAGACTGCATTTCAGTAATCCGATCGGCTGAGGTATCCCCAGTCAGAATCAATGCCTTGATCGGTGTTGCTGAGCGCTGCTGAATGGCGTCAAGTAGCTCAAATCCGCTCATTCCGGGAAGTCGGAGGTCCGAAATGTAAAAGTCGGCATGGGTGATCGCCGAATCTTCCAGCGCTTCCTCTGCTGTTGTGTATTGGGTAACGGTAATGCCGTATGACTCAAGTGCCAACTTGGTGGCTGCGCCAACCATCAAGTCATCCTCAATTAGGGCGATGCGCCGGCCAGCAAGCTTTGCGCCATCGCTTTCCGCTGGTGAATTGATTTGGATTGAGGCGCCATTTTCAACCGAGGGCGCTAATGGAATAGAGAACTCAAAGACGCTACCTTTGCCTGGCCGGGAACGACAAACAAGTGCTGTTCCCAATAATTTTGCAATGCGTTTGCCTATTGCTAGTCCAAGGCCTAATCCCTTTGTTCTGTCGCGTTCAGAATTACCAATCTGGACGTATTCATCAAAAACAATACCAACGTTTTCTGCAGAAATACCGATTCCGGTATCCCAAACCTGAATCAGCGCACGATTTCCACGGCGGCGGACTGCCACCAGAATACCGCCCTGCTCGGTATATTTGATGGCATTGTCGATGAGATTGCCAAGCAAACGCATGACCAGCTGGCCATCTGTGATCACTACCATGTCACCAAATGGGAAGCTGAGCTTGAAGCGCAGTGATTTCGCCGCGACCAATGCGGAAAAACCAGTTTCGATCTTACTAACCAGAACATCTACCCGTATGGCCTCAGGGGTCAGTTTGACGGCTCCTGCGTCAAGTTTAGATATGTCCAAAAGAACATTCAGAAGCTCGCCGAGCGCATCTGTCGATTCCGTGAGGTAACGGCTAATATTTTGTTGTTCTACGCTGAGATCGGTTCTACTGAGTGAGTACGTGAACAGACTGATAGCTTGCATTGGCTGTCGCAAATCATGGCTTGCGGCAGCGAGAAATCTGGATTTACTCTGATTTGCCTGTTCGGCGATATCACGAGCTTCTTCCAACTGCTTGAGGTTGTCACCCTGAATTTTTTCGATCTGTTTATGCATGGTGATTTCTTGTTCAGCCACAATGCGTGATCGCCAGGCACGGATGATTACCCAAGCTCCTAGACTGGTAGTTAAAGCAAAAGCGAGAGCCAAAGCCAGCATTTTGGTGGCCTGGCTATACCACTCGACCATGTAAGCTTCCGTTGATAGGCCAACCAAGGTGATCAGCGGATAGCCTTCCAGTTGTTGATAGGAAAACATCCGATGAATCTTGTCGTTACCTGCATTAGCCTCATAGGTGCCTCGTGCCGGGTTGGCGGCAATCATTGCCTTAAATCGATCTGATACAGCAGTTTCGCCGATTTTTCCCGTAGGCCGATAGCGCGCTAAAAGATCAAAATTCCGACTGACATCACCACGAAGGACTACTGCGCTATCTCGACCTCCATCAACAGTTCCAAACTTTTCTATAAACCATTCGATGGCTATTGCTGCAAATACAACGCCATCGAAACTTCCATTTTTTTGGATAATTGGAAGCGCAATAACCAATACCGGTTTACCGGAAAGCCGCCCGGAGATTGCTTCAGAAATTAATAGACCTTGTTGCGGACTATCGCGCAGGGTCATGAAATATTTACGGTCAGCAATGTTGATTGCTTGCGTTGGATAACTAGTACTGTGCAGGATCTTACCGTTGACGTCGGTAACGGCCATATTCTCAAGCATAGGGAGTCGTTGCCGGGAAAAGCTCAGCACCTCACTCTCCGCAGATGTGTCTTTTGGGCGCTCCCTGCGTAAACGGCTGATCTGGGCTGCGCAGACCTCCAGACCCAACTTGATCCGGTCAAACTCTCCGGTCACATTTCCAGCCAACAGCGAATTGAGGCTCCGTGTTTTGTTCGTGGCGGTTTCTCTGACCTGCTTATAGTTAGCGTAACTGGTGAATCCCAACAGCGAGAAGACAAAAATATTAGCCAGTGCAACGAGGATAAACAGGCTTGCGTTGGACCTGAAGAAAGGGAGTGATCTTATATCTGGCACCAGAGGTCCGCTCATGTCCCAATTTCGACTTTGTTACGACCATTGTGCTTGGCTCGGTAAAGCGCGGCATCGGCGCGCGAGATTGCTGTATCGAATTCATCATTGGCACAGAAAGATGCGACACCAAAACTTCCCGTTTTGCTTCCAACTACAGCGAATACATGGCTCTCGACGAGTTTTTGCAGCTTTTCTGCAAGCGCAAAGCCGGCAGTGATGTCGGTGTCTGGGCATACGATAAGAAACTCTTCACCACCCCAGCGACCGACGGTGTCGGTCACGCGGGTGCCTTCACTAAGAAGTTTGGCGAACTCGACCAGAACACTGTCGCCAACCTGATGCCCATGAGTGTCATTTACGGCTTTGAAGTAGTCGACATCGATCATGATTAGCGAACAAGGGTTGCCATAGCGTAGATGGCTGTTTAGTTCGTGTTCGAGCACACGGTTGATATGGGCGCGATTCCACAACCCGGTCAGCCCATCCGTTGTGGAGAGCTTTTCCAGCCTGCTGTTAGCATTAGCCAGTGCCTCTTCGCGCGCCAAAGCCTCTTTGGCACTGCTTTCGAGAGCTGCTGCCATTTCATCGAAAGCCATCCCCAATTGACCGATTTCGTCAGTGCGATGCGTATCCATGCGAGTGCTTAGATGTCCGGAAGCTATTTCACGCGATGCTGCCATCAAGCGCTGAATTTCCTTGATGATGAGTGTGTTGCCAAAGACCCATGCGCAACCCATGACGATGAAAGTAATCAAGCAAAATAATGCCAGACTGCGCTGTAGAACCTGATCTGCCTCAGCATAAGCTTGCGCTCGGGGTACGCCAATCGCCACATGAAATGCGTGCT
>CAYRBE010000238.1:0-3333 GCA_964422345.1 uncultured Dechloromonas sp. | reverse complement strand
CTCACCCGTATCCCACAACTTGAATCTGAAATCCGCACGCGGGCAGAAGCGGATGCCCGCGAACTCGCCTTTCGGATTGAGTTGCAAATGCTGGCCCAGCAGGAGCAACTGGCGCTGGTTGCCACCGCGCTGATTAACAATGAGTCGCCATCCTCACTGATTAGCCGGGTCATTTCCGGCGGCAATGCTTTCCGGGCGCTCTATCTGCTTTCACCGGAGGGCGAGGTGATCGCGGCGGGTGTTCCGCAAGCATATAGCCATCTGGAACGCGAAGTTCTCGGTAGCGATCTCTCCGCCACGCCCTTATTCCGAGAAGTCAAACAACGCAGCAATCCGGCATGGAGCGACAAGTACCTTTCGTCGCTCAGTGGCACCATTACGGTCGGTCTGGCGGTTCCAGTCAGCAAGGGCAGAGTATTGCTCGCCGAAATCCCCTTGAGTTACCTGCTCAAAATTCTTGATATAAGCCCGGATGGAAACCAACGCGCCATCTGGGTTATCGACCAGCGTGGCGAATTACTGGCCGATACAGAATCAGCAAAACGGGTAGGTGAGCTGAATCTTTACAACTCACCCATACTCAACGCCGTACTGAAAGGCGAGGCACTACCCAAGAAATATGGCTTTGACGGGCGCAATTATTACGTTGGTGGTTCCCGCTCAGCCGCCCTCGGCTGGTCGTTCATTTCCCGCCACCCGGCCGGTCTGGATCACCCGGAAATACGCACCACCGTTTCCATCGTGATCGGTGCTTTCCTTGCCTCACTGTTGATTGGTGCACTACTCGCCATTTACGGCGCATCACGCCTGCTGCGCCCACTCTCCGACATCATTCAGCGGACTCACCAAGTTGCACTGGGTGAATCAATTGATCAATGGCCGCGCGGTCGCGTTAAAGAATTTAACGAACTCTCGGATGACATTGGCCAAATGGCAACCGCGATTCTCGAACGAGAATATGCCCTGCGCGAACTAAACACCACGCTTGAATCACGCGTCAGTGAGCGAACCATTGCGCTATCGCAAGCCAAGGAAGTGGCTGAGGAGGCGAGCCGGTCGAAGAGTATTTTCCTCGCCAACATGAGCCACGAAATCCGCACGCCGCTTAACGCGATCAGTGGCATGGCCCATTTAATGCGCCGCGCCGGGCTGCCACCGGAACAAGGCGAGCGACTAGGCAAGCTGGAAGCAGCGGGGGAACACCTGCTTGAAGTCATCAACATGGTGCTGGATCTGTCCAAAATTGAAGCAGGAAAACTCGCCTTGGAGGAGTCCGCATTTGACCCCCGGATTCTGTTTGAGAACATCAGCTCAATGCTGCATGAACGAGCAGTCGAAAAGAATCTGACCCTAAGTTACGACCTACCCAAACTCCCAATGCAGGTGCTAGGTGACCGAACGCGGCTGCAACAGGGGCTATTAAATTTTGCCAGCAATGCAGTGAAATTCACTGAACACGGCAGCGTCACTTTAAGCGCAGCAGTGTTGGAAGAAGATGAGACTACGGTCCTGCTACGCTTTGAAGTTAGGGATACCGGCATTGGGATTTCGCCGGAAGCTCAAACCAGACTCTTCAAAGCCTTTGAGCAAGCCGATGGCTCAACCACGCGAAAATATGGCGGCACAGGCCTGGGGCTGGCGATTACTGCAAAAATTGCTGCCGCCATGGGTGGCGAAACCGGCGTTGTCAGCGCCCCCGGCGAAGGTAGCACCTTCTGGTTTTCGGCCCGCCTGAGCAAAGTTGCGATTCAGCCAATCGTTGCATCAAACGAACAAATTGACGCAGAAACCACCTTGCGAGTGGACTTTGGTGGCAGCCGGGTGTTACTGGTTGATGATGAGCCAATCAATCGTGATATTGCCGAAATGCTGCTCGAAGACATCGAATTTCAGATCGACATTGCTGAAAATGGCGTAGAAGCGGTTGCGCAAGCCAGCCGCCAGCACTATGACCTGATCCTGATGGACATGCAAATGCCAGACATGGATGGTCTGGAGGCCACCCGCCATATTCGCGCCCTCCCCGACGGCAAGAATTTTCTGATCATTGCGATGACAGCCAATGCTTTTGCTGAAGACAGAAAGCGTTGCCTTGAAGCTGGCATGGATGACTTTGCAACCAAGCCAATCAACCCGGAACTGTTATTTAACCAAATCCTCAAAAACATGCAGGCCCACCGCGCCAAAGCCTAAACAGGCAGACTGCTACGGTACACCACCTTCCTGAGCACAAAACTGGTGTGCACGCCGGTCACCCCCTGAATCCGGGTGATTTTGTTGAGTAGTAAATCCTGATAAGCATCCATATCACTGACGACCACCTTTAGCTGATAGTCGGACTGCTGACCGGTAATCAACAGGCACTCAAGCACTTCGGGGATTTGATCGATCGCCGCTTCAAGATTGGCAAAGCGCTCCGGCGTATGCTGATCCATTGAAATGCCAATCAAGGCCATCAGCGACAGGCCGAGCTTTTTGGCATCGAGCAATGCCCGATAACCGGTAATCAAGCCCGACTCTTCAAGCGTCCGCACTCGACGCAAGCAGGGTGATGGTGACAGGCCGATCCGATCCGCCAGATCCTGATTACTGATCCGCCCGTCTTGTTGAATAATCTCAAGAATTTGCCGGTCGTAGCGATCTAGTTCCATTTTATTGCGCCATTTAAATTAACCAAGCAATTATCTGCTTAATTTAAAACAAATCAAGCCAAACAACGCAAGCACCTGCCGGCCGATTTTCCTTAAAATTTCGTCCATCAAAACAGATTTTGCGGAGCAGCAGCACCATGAAAACATCCAGCACCAAATACACCGCTTTCGCGCCAATTCAACTCGCTGATCGCCAATGGCCGAACCGCGTCATCGACAAAGCACCAATCTGGATGAGCACCGACCTCCGCGACGGCAATCAGGCGCTTTTTGAGCCAATGAATGCCGAAAAGAAGATGCGGATGTTCAAAACGCTTTGCACCATCGGCTTCAAAGAAATCGAAATCGCCTTCCCGTCCGCCTCCGAAACCGAGTTCGGTTTCGTTCGTGGCTTGATCGAAGGCGGCCATATTCCCGACGATGTCACCATCGAAGTCCTCACCCAGGCCCGCGAACATCTTATTCGCCGCACGCTTGAGTCGGTCAAAGGCAGCAAACAAGCCATTGTTCACGTCTATAACGCCACCTGCAAAACCTTCCGCGACAATGTTTTCGGAATGAGCAAGGCAGAGGTGGTGGCGATGGCGGTTGATGCCGTCAAACTCATCCGCCAGCTTGCCGACGAGATGCCGGAAACCAAGATCACCCTCGAATACAGCCCGGAACTCTTCACCGCGACCGA
>CAYRBE010000237.1:3066-3354 GCA_964422345.1 uncultured Dechloromonas sp. | reverse complement strand
TTTTTTTTTTTTTATTCATAAACCAAGGTGCCTTCGTCTTCGCCCATAACGACCCGCTTCAAAGCGCCATGCTTGAAAATTGAAAAAACCTTGACCGGCAATTTTTGATCTCTGCACAAAGCAAACGCGGTGGCGTCCATGATGCCTAAATTCTTCGACATGGCCTCATCAAAGGTAATTTTGCTGTAGCGCGTGGCAGAAGAGTCTTTCTTTGGGTCGGCTGTGTAAACACCATCAACTTCAGGATCAAGTCCGTTGTACTTTGTAATTACGAAAGCATTCTGGACG
>CAYRBE010000237.1:0-3056 GCA_964422345.1 uncultured Dechloromonas sp. | reverse complement strand
AAAGGATTGCCTGTTCCGGCAGCGAAAATCACGACCTTACCCTCTTCAAGGTATTGCAACGCCTTCGGCCTGACGTAGGGTTCAACCACCTGCTCAATCGCAATGGCAGACATGACGCGGGCCGTCAATCCGGCCTTGTTCATGGTATCACCCAGCGCGAGTGCATTCATGACGGTGGCCAGCATGCCCATGTAATCTGCCGTCGCCCGATCCATGCCAACCGAACCACCGGCCACACCACGAAATATGTTGCCGCCTCCAATGACAACGGCGACTTCAACGCCCAAGCGCGTTACTTCAGCAACTTCTCCGACGATGCGGACAATGGTGTTCCGATTGATGCCAAACTGATCGTCCCCCATCAATGCCTCGCCTGACAGCTTGAGCAGGATGCGCTTGTAGGCTGGTTTGGTGATCGGCATATAAATCCTTAATACGACATCAATGGAAAACCCGTCTTCAATGGCATCAACAGATCAGTTTGACTGCTTTGCCGCAGCGACCTGTGCCGCCACTTCGGCCACAAAATCGTCGACTTTCTTGGCAATACCCTCGCCAACGACATACAAGGTAAAGCCCTTCACAACGGTATCAGAGGATTTGAGCATCTGCTCAACCGTGAGTTTGTCGTTCTTCACGAAGGATTGATTGAACAATGACACCTCGCGCAGGAATTTTTGCACACTGCCGTCAATACGCTTGTTGACGATCTCTGCTGACTGCACGGGCTTGCCAGCAGCCGTCGCCACCGCTGCATCCTCAGCCGCCTTGGCGGCGGCGACGGACCGCTCTCTGGCGACCAGTTCTTCCGGCACATCGGCGCTTGACAAAGCAACAGGCTTCATTGCTGCAACATGCATGGCCACGTCCCTGGCGGCAAGCTCACTGCCTGTATATTCGACCACCACGCCAATCCGGGTGCCATGCAGATAGGACGCCAGCTTGTCGCCAGTGGCAAACCGCTTGAAACGGCGAAAACTCATGTTTTCACCTATCTTGCCGATCAAGCCTTTGCGCACATCTTCCAGCGTCGGTCCAAAACCGTCCTGCGCATAGGGCAAGGCCCCCAAAGCAGCCAGATCGGCGGGATTATTCTTTGCAATCAGCAAGGCACCGGCGTTGGCCAGTGCCAGGAAGCTGTCGTTCTTGGTAACGAAATCAGTTTCACAGTTCACTTCAAGCAGGGCTCCGACGGTACCATCGATAAAACTCGTGACCACGCCTTCGGCGGTAATTCTTCCAGCAGCCTTCCCGGCTTTGCTGCCAAGTTTCACACGCAGCAGTTCTTCAGCCTTTGCCATGTCACCTTGCGCCTCGGTCAGCGCACGTTTGCACTCCATCATGGGCGCGTCAGTCTTGCTACGCAGTTCAGCAACCATGCTCGCGGTAATTGCAGCCATTTTGATTCTACGTACTCAATTCACAAAATTAAAAAACGACCAAAAAAAGGGCCACGAAAGCCCCCTCTCTCGGGGATAGGCGCGACTCAGACAGCCGTGAGGTCCTGAAGGCCGCCGGTGTCTCTTGCGAGGTGGGCGAGTTGACGGGCAAACATCAGCTGTTCTTTCTTGCTGAGACTGTCAAGCCCGGCTTCTTGCTGGATCTTCATGTCTTTCAGTCGCTTGATGGAGGTCTTGACGGTCTTGAAGTTGGTCAGCATGCCGCCCAACCAGCGCTGATCAACGTACGGAACACCAGCGCGCTTGGCTTCCTCAGCCACAGTTTCCCGCGCCTGCCGCTTGGTCCCGACCATCAGCACCGTTCCGCGTTTAGCGGAAATCTGGCGCACAAACTTGGCCGCTTCCTGGAACATCGGCAGCGATTTTTCCAGATTGATAATGTGAATCTTGTTGCGATGGCCAAAAATGAACGGGGCCATCTTGGGGTTCCAGAAACGCGTCTGGTGGCCAAAATGGACACCCGCTTCCAGCATTTCGCGCATGGTTACTGACATATTCAACTCCAAAGGTTAGGTCTAAAATCCAGTTTGTTTTGCAATCCTGAAGACGAAAGCGCCCTCAGTTGTCGCAACACCTTGAATAAACTGGTTTGCTGATTTGTTCGGCAAGCAGCCACTTTGGCCCCTCCGCAGAACCCAAGGACTATAGCACAGACCGACCGCTTTTCATGTTGCCAGACCTTCACACCTCCTTGCAGAAACAGCGCATCAGCCAGATAGACCCCATTGCCGAAATGGAGCAGTCGATTGCCGCGGCGCAGTCCGAACGTTGCAAGCATGTGTTTCTCGGCACGGACTTTGACCAGGCGCGCGCGGTTGCGGCTGACCCCGGCTCGGCACGAAAGCCATTAGCCGGGCTTGCGGTCTCGATCAAGGACCTGTTCGACGTGGCAGGGCAAACCACCAGCGCCGGGTCACTGGTTCTGCGCGACGCTTTGCCGGCGATCAAGGACAGTACGGCGGTGGAGCGACTCCGCCAGGCGGGTGCAGCTTTCCTAGGACGCACCAACATGGCCGAGTTTGCTTTCTCGGGAGTTGGCATCAACCCCCACTTCGGCACTCCACACAATCCCGCCGCCAGTGATGTCCCGCGCATTCCTGGCGGATCATCCTCTGGCGCCGCTGTGTCTGTCGCAACCGGTGCAGCGTTCATCGGTCTGGGATCCGATACCGGCGGCTCGATCCGGATTCCGGCGGCGCTCTGCGGTGTTGTCGGCTTCAAGAGCACGGCCAGACTGGTTCCAGCCGATGGCGTGCTGCCCCTGTCCAGCACGCTCGATACGGTCTGCGCCCTCACCCGCTCCGTGCATGACGCCATGCTGACCCACGAAATCCTGGCGCAGCGGCGCGTAGTGCGCAGTCCCGCGCCCCTGTCAGCCTACCGCCTGGGTATTGCCAATGCCGTCATGCTGGACGGCCTGGACCGAACGGTCTCTAAGGCCTGGCACCGGACTCTGACGCTACTGCGCCGCGCCGGCGCCCGCATCGAGGATATCGCGCTGACAGAGATCAATGAACTGCAGCAGATTCAAGCCAGTGGCGGCTTTTCCGCCGCCGAGAGCTACGCCTGGCACCACCAACTTCTGGCCAACCAGAA
>CAYRBE010000236.1:0-3366 GCA_964422345.1 uncultured Dechloromonas sp. | reverse complement strand
ACTCTGACGAAGAATGTCAGGCAGATGTTTGCATGATCTTAAAGGGGCCAGGCTCGAATGGCACTTACTTAGTCTTTTTGGGATGGCCATATTTGCGGACTGACTCCCGAGCGACAAAGCGAGGCTGTGTGAGTAATGGGTAAGCATTCTGCCGCCGTTTTATGGCGCGAGGCTCGATGCGCCCCGGGCGATTGCCGACAGTTTGCTGTGCGATGAGCACGAAGAGTTCGGTGGAGTGGGCGTTGTTGCCGTGATAAGCGTGAGGTGCCCAGGCGAGCCACACTTGCACCGTATGCTTGAAACTCAACTGACGGGGCAAGCAACCACTATGCAGCGCCGCTTGGGCCATCATCAAGCGGATCAAATTGTAGGCGAGCAGATAGACCCAGATTTCCTTAACCGCCATCGCGGGGCTTTGGCACCCCAGTTGCTCCATGCCCAAGGTGGTCTTGATATTGCGCAGATCAAGTTCAACATGCCAGCGATCCCGGTACAGCCGTTTGACGGCATCCTTGGATGTTTGTTTTGGACACAGCAAGGTGGTGACCAGCGTCTTCCCGCCGGCATGAAGCTCGCGTACGGTCACACTCGTCGGCGCCTTTGCGTAATCCTCTGGCGACATCCAGTCCGGCTTGATTGCTGGTTTAGGTAAAGCCAGCAGGTGGTCGCGCGCTCCCAAGCGCTGGCCGAGGCAGAAATCCGTGGTGCGTTGGCGCGAACCATGTTGTTCAAAGACCGCATCAACGCCACGCTCGGCCAGGGCGCACAGCAGGAAGTAGGTGGCAAAGAACGCATCACCCAACAGCACATCACCACGCACCAAGGTGTCGAGTTGGCGACGCAGCAAGGTTTGCTCATCGGTTCCCTTGCCGCGACAGGCGCTGATGGCGGCATTGAGCACGGCACCGCTGCCCAGACAGATCAGGCCCACGATCCGGCATTGCGGGAACCCCAATCCAGGCTGCTGACTTCGGGGCTGCGGGAAGTCGGCCTGATTCGCCTCGGTATCGGGCATGATGACCGTGGCCCCATCGACCAATCGCACCGGACGACCGCGCCAGTGCCAAGCCGTCGGGGCATTGGCCGTTAGCCATTGCCCCACGTGACCAGTCAAGGTGCTGACCATCGATGTTGGTAGGCGTTGGCGAGCTCGGCAATAGGCACCGGTGTGAGTGCTGCAGGGAGAGAGTCCGGCGACCAGGCGCTTGATCGCCCCTTCATTGACAGCCCGTTGGCAAGATCGATCCGCGCTGAGCGCTTGTGCTAAAAACATTGAGAGCGTTTCCGTCGGCGGAAACAGCCGTTCCCGGTGTGCCGGCAATGCCAACTCCACGACGTCAAACAATTCCGGCCCGGTCAATAGATTGAAAAACGCGTGCGCATCAACACGGCCTGCTTTCGCCGAAATCGCATGGCATTGCCGGGTATTGGCTTTCTGGGTAGGATGCATCGGGGCTGATTCCTCGTGTGATGGTCGGGTGTTGGGAAACTCCAACTTATCACGCGTCGATTCAGCCTGCTTTATCAATCACATCAGCAAGTTGAGCCTTAAGTAAGTGCCATTCGGGTCTGACCCCGATTTACTTCGATTTACTTCCGAAATTTGCAATTGCTCAGAATATTTATTTCCTCATAAATACAGAGGGCTATACGAGATTTTGATATACCGAAAGCCATAGATGCGATATTTGTGGCGTTGACGTTGTGATGCGACCGTGTTCGACTGCCGCAGTTAAATATTTTTTTGGAATAAATTTGCTGCGGGAAGGTTACCGTGGGCTTTGAGACTATTAGCAAAAATTGTGGTCCCCTATTGCCTCCCAAAATATGCATTTTTTCTATCGCTATTCGTTAGGCGAAGTGACAACGCCTTTTTTCTGTTGCAACATAATTTGGACTTTAATGATGACTACCTACCGATTCAAACTTGCAGCGCTTAGCGCAGCCTTCCTTTCCGCGTGCGCAACCCCAACCGTTGTTCAGTCGGTAAAGCCTGGTGACAACGGCCTTAGTTGCGCGCAACTTCAAAACGAATTCGCAGACGCAGATCGATTGCGGGCGGCAGCGGATGCAGAGAAAAGCGTCACCGGGGGTAATGTCGTAAGAGCAATCTTTTTCTGGCCGGCAATACTCGGTACAGCATCAAACGCAAACGAAGCGATAGCTGCCGCAGATTCGAGGAAAGTACACCTCGCAAATCAAATGAATCAAAAGAATTGTGCGATTCCGACGTCTGCGCAAGTTGTAAGTGGCTCAGCCTCAGAACCAACTCAGACCACCGGTCAATCGAAACAATCAAAAGAGATGAAGTTGGCCGAACTGAAGCGGCTTCATGAGGCAAATTTAATTTCCAAAGATGTATATTCTGAGCGGCAGAAAGCAGTTCTGGAAAGTACTTCAAATTAGGAAGTAATTAAAGGGGCCAAGCTCGGGCCAGGCTCATTTTAAATTCACCATCCAGATACGATCTCTCCAAACTCCACTGCTTTGACTTCTCGCCCGGACGCCAGTAAAGTCTATACATCGTATAAACAGTGAACAATCAGATCATGGCCGAAGCGATTCTCGACATCAAGCACTGGGGAAACAATCTGGGGGTAAGACTGCCAGCGGCCGTGGCACGGGCGGCGCATCTGCATGCAGATCAACGTGTGAGGGTTGAAGTTGAATTGGGGAGAGTCGTCATTACGCCACTGCTGGATACCCCGCTTACGCTGGAACAGCGGCTGGCCAAATTTGATCCGGCGCGCCACGGTGGCGAGCTGATGGCTACCGCCGATGTCGGGGCCGAGCGGTGGTAGTCGCAAGCTCAAAGAAGGCGTGGGCGCCGGATCGACAGGACATCATCTGGATCGACTGCAACCCGCAGGCGGGACGCGAAATGCGCGATCGGCATCCCTTTCTGGTGTTATCGCCGCGCAACTTCAATGAACGGACTTCGCTAGTGATCGGCCTGCCCATGACTACGGCGGAAAACAACGCCGATAACCCGTTCGCCGTGGCCGTAGGCAGGGCCGGTGGAGCAAAATCTGGCAAGACCAGCTACGTACTCTGCCACCAGCCGAAGTCATTCGACTGGCGAGTTCGCGAGGGAGCGCCTCATCCCATGAAACGGATCACCGATGCACGCTTTGCCGAGGTGTGCAGCGTACTGAACCAGATCGTGCAACTGGCCTGAGTCTGCGGCCCCGATTTACCGGTTCTTCAGGTAATTCATCGGCCCACCGGTGAAGGGCGCGAAGCCAGTACCGAAGATTACGCCGGCATCCGCCAGGTCGGCATCGGCGACGATACCTTCCTTGACCAGACGCACGGTGGCATCGAGCAGCGGCTTGACGATACGCTCTGCGAGTTGCGGGTTTACCG
>CAYRBE010000235.1:0-3465 GCA_964422345.1 uncultured Dechloromonas sp. | reverse complement strand
TTCGTCAAGGAAGATACCCAATTCGCCTGGCTCGGAGAAATCGAGCATGGTGGTGAAGAAGGTAGCGGAGTTAGCACGCTTGTCTTTTTTCGCTGCCATATAGGCCAGCGTGGTCATGGTCAGCGTACCGCCGAGGCAGTAACCAGCCAGATTGACGCTGTCTTCGCCAGTGTGGGCGCAAACCTGATTGATCGCCTCAAGCGAACCTTCAAGCAGGTAGTTTTCGAAGGACTTGGCAGCCAGCTTCTCGTCCGGGTTGGTCCAGGACATGATGAAGGTGGTGTGACCCTGATCGGTCGCCCACTTGACCATAGAGTTCTTCTCGCGCAGGTCGAGAATGTAGTACTTGTTGATCCATGGCGGAACGATCAGGAAAGGCTTCTTGTTCTGATCCGGTGTCGTTGGGTTGTACTGAACCAACTGGAATAGTTCGTTCTGGAAGACGACCTTGCCCGGTGTTGTCGCAACGTTTTTACCCATCTCGAAAGCGGCAGTATCGGTCATCCGAATACGCAGTTGACCATCACCGGCTTCGACGTCGTGCAACAGGTTGTTTAGACCCTTGATCAGGTTCTTGCCGTTGCTCTTAACGGTTTCACGGAAAACTTCCGGATTGGTCAGGGCAAAGTTGGATGGCGAGAGCGCGTCGATGTACTGACGGGTGAAGAAGTTAACTTTTTGCTGGGTGGCTTCGTCCAGACCTTCGGTCCCTGCAACCGTATCGTGCAGATGACGGGCGGTAATCAGATAGGATTGTTTGACGAAGTCGAACAGGAAATGCTCTTCCCACTCTTCATTTTTGAAGCGATTGTCACCTTTTTTCGGTGCAGCAACCGGCGCATGCACCGGCATGCCCATCATCTTCATTGAAGTGTTTTGCCACAGGGAGAAGTAATCCCAAACCATATTCATTTGGGTCTGGGCCATTTTGTACGGATTGGCCAACAGACGTGAGGACATATCCATAAACGCTTTGGCAACGCCCAGCTCGTCAGATGGCGCATTAACGCCTTCCTTGGCTTTCTTTTCCATAAACTGGTTGATCAGGCGCGAGGCGCGCTGAGCAACTTCAGCATAGGTCTTGGTCATTTCGGCCGGATCCGGCGTATTGGCTGCTGTGTTATCGGCTGGTTTCGACATACTCAAACTCCCTCTGTCAGTGCACGGCGCGGGTAGCGCACCGTGTGTATCGAATTACGCCGGCAGCATCGGTTTGACGCGACAGCCGTCCGGCTTGTTCAAGAAGATTCAGGTGAGCAATCGCTTCACCCATCGCAAACATTGTCTGGTGTGTATCGAGCGCCCGCTCAAACAAGACATCGAGCAACTCGGCCGCGCTCTTTGGCGCAATCCCACAAGTCTCCTCCAGCACACCCAACCGTTCTTCATGGTGTGCATGTAATGCTGCAACTCTGGTCTGAACCCCTACAAACGGTAAACCGTGCGAAGGCAGGACCAAGGTTGATTCCGGAATAGCCTCAGCCATATCATCCAGCGAGCTGAGAAACCAGCTCAGCGCATCAGCATCGGGGGTCGAAGCATAGACACTGATATTCGTTGAAATTTTTGGCAAAAGCATATCGCCTGATAATAATACGTTGAGCTCCGGACAGTAAAGCGCCATATGCTCAGGTGAATGACCGTAGCCAATCAAAATATGCCATTTTCGACCGTGCACCGTAGCACTGTCGCCCGCCTTCAAGCGTTCGTAATAATCTGGCAAGGCAGGCACTGCCTTACGATAGCCCGAACCGCGCTGTTCAAATTTAGCCAGTTTTTCGGCATCCAGCCCATGTTGACGAAACTGCTCAACCATATAGCGTGCGCCGTGCCCACCGTACTCATTCCAAACCGCATGTGCGGTCAAAAATTCACCCGTCGTCATCGACAGCTTGGCGCCGGTCGTTTCCATCAGCCAACTCGCCAGCCCAATATGGTCTGGATGAAAGTGGGTGACAATCAAACGCCGGACCGGGCCATCAAGCGCTGCGATCACCTGCAGCCAAGTTTCTTTAACCGCATCATCGGGGAAACCAGTATCAACAATCGTCCAGCCATCGCCATCGCGCAATAACCACAGATTGATGTGATCAAGCTGAAACGGCAAAGGCATGCGCAGCCAGAAGACACCGGGCGCAACTTCAATGCGCTCAGCGGCAGCGGGCACTTGAGGATAGGGAAAAATCAGGGACATAAGTTGATTACAAAACAAGGACGAGCAAATTACCATACGGATGCGCATTGAAAAAAGCTCTTTTCTCTGATTTACTTGATTGCCCCTCTAGAAAGTTAAGCGATTGACCCAAGCTACAAGTATTTTTGCCATATCTGATCTGGCCCGCGAATTCGGCATTACGCCGCGCACCATTCGCTTCTGGGAAGATCAGGGCATCCTCTCGCCCGAGCGCGAAGGCAGCAAACGCGTATTTACCCGCCGCGACCGGGCACGCCTGAAAATGGCCCTGCGCGGCAAACGCCTTGGTCTATCGCTAGCCGAGATCAAGGATCTGATCGGGATGTACAACTCAACAGAGGACGAAACGCCGCAACTGCTCGAATGCTTGCGCGTTATGTCGAGCCGACGCACGGCCCTTGAGCAGCAGCGCGAGGACATCGAAGCCATGCTGGCCGAAATTTCCCAATTTGAGTCACTCTGCCAACAGGAACTCACCCGTCGGGAAAGTGCGTGAAATATTTTGGCAAACCAGTTGACGTTAACGTCAACGTAAATACAATCACACCATGACTCGAATTTCCGACCCTCATTTTGCTGAACGCGTCCGCGCCAGTTTTGACCGACAGAGTGCGATGAGCCTGATCCACGCCACACTGCCGGTGGTTGAGCACGGCCGTACGGAAATCCGCCTGCCACACTGGTCAGGTGTCGAACAACAGCATGGCTTTGTACATGGCGGGGTCGTAGGAATGATTGCTGACTCTGCTGCCGGCTACGCGGCGATGACCGTAGTTCCGGCCTCGGCGTCGGTGCTGACGGTTGAATACAAGATGAATCTGGTCGCGCCGGCTGACGGTGAGCAACTGATCGCCCGCGGCAAGGTCGTTCGTCCCGGTCGGACATTGATTGTGACCCAGGCCGAAGTCTTCGCCTTGAAAGACGGTCAGGAAACCCTTTGCGCGCTGATGCAGCAAACCATCATGGTGATGCACGGCAAATCTGAAAAATCTCAGGAGACAAAATAATGAACATTCCCAGCCTCGACTTCGGCCTCGGCGAAGACATCAACATGCTGCGCGATGCAGTAAAGGCCTTTGCCGATGCTGAAATTGCACCGCGCGCAGCGGAGATTGATCGGGTCAATGAATTCCCGGCCGACCTCTGGAAGAAATTTGGCGATATGGGCTTGCTCGGCATGACCGCCGGCGAAGAATATGGCGGCACCAACATGGGCTATCTCGCCCACATCGTCGCACTGGAAGAAATCTCCCGCGCCTCGGCCTCGGTGG
>CAYRBE010000234.1:0-3472 GCA_964422345.1 uncultured Dechloromonas sp. | reverse complement strand
CCGGCCGATGACGAAGCCCTCGGTCTGCAACTGGCCGCTGAACTGCGCGCCAAAGGTGCCGACGCCATTCTGGAAAAGCTCGCACACTGCAAATGAGCCTGAACGGCCCGCTGGCTGGGCGAACCATCGTTGTGACCCGGCCCAGGGCGCAGGCTGCGCCGTTGGCCGAGGCGATTGCAGCGGATGGTGGGATGCCGCTGGTTTTTCCTTTGCTGGAAATCTTGCCAGCAGCAGATTCCCAGCCTTTAAAAATAGCCTTGGATCGCTTGTCGAGCTATCGTCTGGCGATCTTCATCAGCCCCAATGCGGTTGATTATTGCCTGCCTGCGCTGCTTGAACGTGGGCCTTGGCCGGCTGGGTTAACTCCGGCGGCAGTCGGGCAAGGTACGGTAAAAACATTGGCAACCTACGGCGTTACTGGTTGTGTTGTCCCGACTGAACGTTTTGATTCTGAGGCCCTGCTGGCCTTGCCGGCGCTCGCTGCTGATCGGGTGGCCGGGCAAAGCGTGGTGATTTTCCGTGGTGATGGTGGTCGTGAGTTGTTGGCTGATACCTTGCGCGAACGAGGGGCGACGGTCGATTACGTTACCTGCTATCAACGTTCCGGGCCGGCCGATGGCGTTGTGCCATTAATGAGCGCTTGGCGTGCTGGCCAGCTGGATGCCTTGACGGTGTCGAGCAGTGAAGGTCTGCGTTATCTGGTTGATTTGCTTGATTTTGATGGCTTGGCCTACTTGAAAGAAACTCCACTTTTTGTGCCGCATGCGCGGATTGCCGAGAATGCACGCGCCCTTGGTCTGCAAAAAATTATCCTGACAGAAGCTGCGGATGCCGGCATTCTTGGCGGCTTACGTGCTTATAATTGGTCTGAATGATGTCTGAAAACGATACCGCTTCAAATCCAACCGTGACGCCGACAAACTCACCTCCATCATCAACCCGGTTTTCGCCGTGGTTCATTCTTGCCTTGGTCGCTTTAGCGCTCCTCGGCTGGCAGTGGCTGGAAACCCGCCACAAGCTGGCGCAGGTTGAGCAGGAGGTCGCTAAGCGGCTGGCCGATTTTGATACGGCGAATAAAGAAGATCACGGTGTCCAGAAAGATTTGCGTCAGCAAGTCGAAACCCTGCAGGCAAAGCTCGGCGCATTCGAAAGCAAGCTGGGCGAGTTTCAGGGGCAGGGCGTGGCCTTGCAGAGTCTTTATCAGGATGCGGTTCGTAATCGTGAAGAAGTTGCTTTGCTTGAGGTTGAACAGGCCATTACGCTGGCCAGTCAGCAGTTGCAACTGACAGCGAATGTGCCGGTGGCTATTCTCGCCCTGCAAGCGGCCGATGCTCGGCTGGCACGACTTGATCGCCCGCAGCACCTGCCTTTGCGTAAAGCTTTGGCCAAGGATATTGCCCAACTAAATGCACTGCCGGTCGCTGATGTACCGGGCATGAGTCTGCGTCTTGAGCAGGTGGTGATCGCTATCGATAAATTGCCGCTGGCGGCCTACGGTAGACCACCCGAAAAAGCCGAAAATGCTCAACCATCGGCCGTTTTGCCGGTTTGGCAGCAGCAAGGTTTGCTGGTTTGGAATGAGTTGAAAAGTTTGGTTCGGATACAGCGTTTTGATCACGAAGAAACTGCTTTGCTGGCTCCCGGACAAGCTTCATTCCTGCGCGAAAATATCAAACTGCGTCTATTGAATGCTCGTTTGGCTTTGTTGTCGCGTGATCAAGCGACCTTCCGTAGCGAACTGAAAGCCGGGCAGGAGGCTTTGGGCAAATATTTTGTCGCTGACGATAAAGCGGTTCGTGCCGCAGTCAGCAGTCTGCAACAAATGGTGTCAGCGCCGGTGAGTCTTGATCTGCCCAGCCTAAATGACACGCTGTCGGCTTTGCGTACTGTTCGTGCAGCGAAGGATAAGCGGTGAAAGGACTATTTTGGGTTCTCGCACTGTTTGCTTTGGCGGTCGCCGTAGCGCTGGGTGCGCGCCTGAACGATGGTTACGTTTTGTTTGTCTTTCCACCGTATCGGGCTGAGGTTTCACTCAATTTGCTGATTGTTGCCTTGCTCGGGCTTTTCTTCGTTTTCTATGGCGTGACCCGCTCCTTCTCGCTGATTTTCGGCCTGCCGCGCCGGGTTCGTGATTACCGCGAGCGCCGTCAGCACGACAAGGCCAGTCTGGTTTTTCAGGATGCCTTGCGATTGCTGTTTGAAGGTCGTTTTGGACAGGCTTTGAAGAAAGCCAGCGAGGCGCATGCGGCAGGTACGGCGCCCGGCTTGTCGGCGCTGATTGCAGCCCGCGCAGCTCAGCGCATGCGTGAAACCAACAAGCAACAAGGCTGGATGGAACGCGCCAAGATCGACGATCCAAAAACCGAAGCGGCCACTTTGATGCTGGAAGCTGAGATGATGATCGAGGCGCGACGTTTTGATGATGCACTGGCCTCCTTGGCTCGCCTGCAAGCCAGTCAGGGCCGTCGAATTCCAGCGTTACGCCTGGAGCTAAGGGCGCGCCAGGGCGTCGGCGATTGGGACGGGGTGCTCAAACTGGCCCGGCAACTTGTTAAGCGTGATGCTTTGGCGCTTGAGGTGGTGCAAGAAATTCGTACTCAGGCGCATCTGGCGATCATTACCCAGCGGGGTAATGATCAGAATGTGCTTACAGCCTATTTGCGTGGGATGCCTGCTGAAGAAAGAAATGGCCGGGTTTCACTGGCCGCAGCCAAGGCACTTGTTGCGGTGGGGGCTGAGGCTGAAGCCCAGAAATTGATTGAGGCGGCGCTTGATAGTAGTACCGGTGATACTTGGATGCCGGGACTTGTGGCAATCTATGGGCGTTTGAGCAGTGGCGAGCAGACAGGACGTATCGCCAAGGCAGAGGGATGGTTAAATCAACATCCGCATGATGCAAAAATTCTTGTGGCACTAGGCCGTATGTGTTTCCGCAAACGGCTTTGGGGTAAGGCGCAAAGTTATCTGGAAGCCTCATTGGCGGTTGAGGTTTCTCAGGAAGCGCATCTCGAACTGGCGCGTCTGTTTGACCAGCTTGAGCGTACGGATAACGCTAATAAACACTATCGGGCCAGTGCGCTACTAGACGCGCATTAGGACTCTAATTAGAACAATACGGAGGGGATGACCATGACAGTTGATATGCGCAAGATTTACAATTTTCACCCCGTAGAACCCGCGCCGGATCCAGCGAATCTACCCACCGGTGGCGATATTTACTACGAGTGTCTTGATTGCACGATGGTGGTCAATTCTGTGCCCTTCATCAAATCAGCCTGTACCTGCGGCAATCTCAGCGGTGGTGCGGGCAAGATGGACGTAAAAAACCCGGCACGAGTCCGGGTTGTTAAAGGCAAGCTGAAGTAATCAGACCCCGTCCTCAGACCCACTCTTGCGGCTGGAGGTAGATCTCGTAGAGCGCTGCCTCCGGCGTACCGGCTTCCGGTTTCCAGTCATAACGCCATTTGACGAT
>CAYRBE010000233.1:0-3473 GCA_964422345.1 uncultured Dechloromonas sp. | reverse complement strand
GCAACCAATTCGTCAACGGTCAAATCGCCGCCCTTTTCGGCTTCAAGCGCATGCAAGGCCTGTTTGGAGCGCGGCATGACCGGTAGTCGCTGGGTGGTCAGGTAGGCGGTCCATTGCGGCAGTCGCCAATGTTTTCTGCGCTCAAGGTCTACTTGGGTATGTTGCGGGCGATAGGCGCTCGACATGAGCGCAGAGTTCAGCTGAAGTCGTTGTTCGCTGGATAGGGCGGAAAGCTTTGCCGAGATGCTCAGCAGGTCCCCTACCGGGTGCAGGGAGACTACATGCATTTTTAATGTTGCCGGCGCCTCGTCAGGTTTCAAGGACAGCCGTGCAATTGCAACGGTGTCCGGTGCAGGTGCCTGACTCGACAAGACGACGCAACCACCTTCGGAAAGAACACGAAGCTGCGAGGATGCCTGGTGATCGCCGTTGGCGTCATGCCAGATCAACAGAACGCCAACTGGAGACGTCGGCTCGTAGCGAATGTATTCGCGACGCTCAATTGCCATGGCGGTTGCCGTTCGGATATCGCATCGTTACGGCTGGATGGTATGCATTCTGACGGCCGCTTCAAGTGCCAGGGCACCCAGTATGTTCTCGGGGGTAATGATTTCAACCATCTTGTAATCATGGATATGTACCCATGATCCGGCAAGCCCTAGTGACGAATAATCTTGTCAACTCATCCTGTTTGTGACGCGTTGTTCCGGAAGCCTGCAATAGTTTAGAGTTGATTTATTGCAGTGCAAAATAGACTCATCACCTAAACAGCAGGAATGATAAGGAGTGGGGAAATGACTAGTCAAAGAGAATGTCGGAAGAGCTTCGTCGCGCTGGTGCACTCGCTCGTTGCCGCGGGTCTGGTCTTTGGAATGACGGGCGTCGCATCTGCCCAGTCGTGCTCGGATGCAAAGGACTGCTATAACAAAAAGGGTTTGAAGCGGTCGGAGGTGATGAACCTGAGCACCAAGCTCCGGGAGTGCCTGAGGAACAACCAAAAAGTCCAAGCCTATGACAGAAGCGCAATACCCAACTATTATCTCGAAGTGATCAAGGAGCAAGACAATAAAGAGAAGCAGGAAATGAAGCAAGTCGGGTCGGACGCGCAGAAAGCTAAAGCGGTGCACAGCAACGGCTTGGCGGTCTATACCCAGGCGGCCGCAGACGCCCAGGATAAGTTGCGGAACTACAAGTGCGCCGGCGCACCGGCACCTGCGGCCCAGCCAGCTCCGGCTGCGGCTCCGGCGCCTGCGCCGGCTCCGGCGGCAAAGCCAGCTCCGGCTCCAGCTCCAGCTCCTGCGCCTGCGGCCAAGCCAACTCCGGCGCCGGCGCCGGCAACTGCTCCGGCACCCGCAGCAAAACCGGCTGCGGCACCTGCGCCTGCGGCACAGAAGCTCATCAAGGTGGTCAAGGCCGAATACGGGGTGAACTGCAAGGCTAAGAATCCGAATGTCATCGCACACATCGCCAGTGCCTGCAACGGCAAGCCAACCTGCAACTACCAAATCAACCACACGCTGATTGGCGATACGGCACCGGGCTGCGCGAAGAACTACAACGTTGCCTGGGAGTGCGGCACGCCTGGTCAGGGCCGTGCCAATGGCGTACAACCCGAGGCGTCGGGCAAGACTGTCGCGCTCACATGTAACTGAGCCTGGGCGCGAACTCGCGATTCTCTCGGATCGCAATTACGAGGCAGGCCGCGGCCTGCCTCTTTTTTTTCCGTGAATCTGAATGTGGTAGAAGGCAATACTTCGAGTTCTACAACGGGGAGCGTCCGCACTCGTCGCTCGGCGCTCGGACACCCGATGCGGCATACTTCGATTCAAGCGCAGTAAAGCGGGCAGCATGAGCTACGCTGAGTTACCCACCGTGCGGCTCGCCTACGGTCTAGGAGGACCTTCGGCAAGCCGCCCCGTGGATAGCTCGTAACCGCAGAGAGTTCACTTAAGAAACCGGCAAATTCTGTCCTAAGGAACGGGGCCACCTCTCATTACTCCATCACCCCGTTCAAGGGTGGCAGATACTTCCTCGAAGAAAGCCTCGACCATGTCCTTGGCTTAGCGCTTGTTCAGGCCAACCTTTTCAAAGAGAAGATCGGCGAGTTCAGCCTTGGTCAGGGTCATGCACTCACCTTAGACGGTGCTGGCTTCCGGCCGGGTGCCTTGGGCGGAATGAACGACGCGGGACGACACTGAGTTCCCTCAAATCGGGTATCACCATTGAAGCGGGTCACGCTGCAGGTGCTTATTTCGCCCAAAGCCGCGAGGGCTGCGATGTCGCGGCGTACTTGTTTAAGCGGGATGCCCATGCCGACGGCAATCTCCGAGTCAAGGCACTGACCGTGTTTCTTTAGATACTGTAGGACTTCTTGCATGAAAGTAACTCCCGTAATGGTGGAACCAGAGACCTTGATCACCTTCAAATTCAAAATCGGCCCTAGCGCGATTCGGCCCCAAACGCCGATGTCGAGTTCCTCTTGATGTCATCCGACACCTCTAGGCTCTCTTGGCTGACGTCATCCGTTGCGGTGTTGTCCGTGACCTTTTTCTGACGCTTTTCTTCCTTCTTGTTCTTTTTCGCCAACTCTTTCTGGCGCTTCTCGAATTGGTAGTTTGGTTTGGCCAAAATGGTCACCTTGATTCGCCGTACAGGCCGAGCGGAATGAGTATCGCGAAAGCAAAGCATGCTGTGCTGGAGCACTCGCGCCAGCTTTACACGGAACAGTTCAAGCAGGAAATCAGAAGCGTTGGCCTTTTGGAATTGGGCCTCGATTGCGATCTTTGGCACCCCCACTGATCCCGCGTATTTTGGGAGGATTGGCTTCATTCACAATCAGATTGCGGCCACCCAGGCTCTTGCCATTGAGTTCGGCAATGGCTGTTTTCGCCTCTTGGTCGGAACCCATCTCGACAAAACCAAAGCCTTTCGAATGCCCCGAATCCTTGTCGGTACATACCAGGGCTGAAATAACGATTCCGTGCTTCACAAACATCTGTTCGAGGTCAGCCTTGGTGACGTTGCCGTCTAGATTGCCTACATATAGCTTTTTGCTCAATGAAATTCTCCAAATAGTTGGGGAGTGAATATTGGCCTTAAGGTAGTTATCGCTCAGGACTTCCGCCCGTGCGTTGCAGGAACCCTTCGCCAACGCCCCTCCACCTTAAAGTGGCGATCAATCGCGGGTTTTGGCATCAGCAGGTTTTTGCCCGGGGCTTTTCTTGAAATCTTATGCGACTGGATCGCGGCAGTGAGTTGTTCCATGGTTACCTGAATTGCGGCGGATTCCCCCTTGGGGGTATAGGCAGCCAGGCCCCCCTTGATGGCGATGATGAGATCTTCCGTAGTAGCCCTTTTTGGCTGATCTGCCATGATTTCCAGGGCAGCCGGTGTCAGCATGAAACCGTTTTCTGAAACACTGATTAATCCAAAGGATGAAAGGCGCTGAAGCGCCTCGCCCAATTTTTCGACGA
>CAYRBE010000232.1:0-3531 GCA_964422345.1 uncultured Dechloromonas sp. | reverse complement strand
TTGGCGCTCAGGTACCAGTAGGTGCCGGATACGCAGACGTGCCCGAGGTAGGTCGACAGCAGCGGTAGCTCGCGTCCTGGCTCCCTGTTCGTCTGGTACCAGCGTATCAATGTTTGAATGGCGAAGCGATGCCTGAAGTCATGCAGCCGCGGCCCCTTGCTCGCACCCACCGCACGTAATCCCGTCTTACGCGACAACGTATAGAACGTTCGATGAACGTGACCGCCGTCGAGGCGAGTGCCACACCGCGAGACGAACAGATAGGTGGAGATCTGGTGGCGGAAGAATTGCGCGCGCCGCTCGATGTAATCGGCCAAGATCGCGCTGGTTGAGGCATGGATCGGCATCAAGCGCCACTGGCCGAACTTGGCGCCACGAATCGTCAGGACAGACTGCTTGAGGTCGACGTCGGCAAGCTTGAGATTTAGCACTTCTGAGAGGCGCATGCCCGTCACACTGAGCAGACCGATCAGACCGTGGAACACCCACGGGCGCAGCGGCGTCGACGGCCAGTCGACAGGAAGCTCCAACGCCGCATCCAACAGCCGCCTGATCTCGTCCTCGGTGTACATGTAAGCGACAGTTTGCAGCCTGAGACCGAGTATGGGGCCAACGGCCGCATTGGCCGATTAACTGCAAGTTATTGCTGGCATAAGGCCGGAGTTCTGCCAATATTGGCCTTTGCCCCTCAATTGGGCCACAATCTGTCGCTTAAAAATCTGCCAGTTTCAACGCCTTGCCAACTATTGGGTTTTCTGTACGGTAAATAGGGATGCTGCTCAATTCCGGGGGGACGTCGAAGCTGTCGATGCGTATCTGAATGCAATTGCGCTTGACGCTGTTTCTTTAAATTTCTGGTCGACGCGAACTTATAACCCAACTTCATCAGGTGGCTAGGCTTTAACCCTAATTTATCTTGACAGGGGACCCGGATGAGACAAATTAGGGTTAAAAAACAATCAAAAGTTCAGCCAGATTCCACAGAGAATCCGCAGATCCGGTAGTGCCAGTTGGCACTATCGGATACTAAATTAGTGAACGGTACTCAGCTCAACAAGTCCATCAGGTGCCGGAATTTCTACGACACTCCAAACCGGATTTTTAGAGCCAGATGTTTTCAAGCGAACCCAAATCGTTTCACTGCTGTTAATGAACTCAGCTGTCCCTGATGCCTCTGCGAGAATAGCGCCTGGTTTGACAGTGATTTCAAAAATTGCGGTGAACCGATCGGCTTTCCCGCGCAAGACTATCGCTGGAAAAATACGCTTCAGCAATGAACGCGTACGTTCGGGCGCATTTCTGTCCGACAAAAATTCGGCTAAAACAATAGACAAATCGATGTCGAGCTGCTGCTGAATAGCCGCTTGATTTAGCTGCTGCAGGCCATCTTGCAGTTTGCCGACCAGATGCCTGAGACGCATCACATCTTCCCGAGTCTTCATATACTGCTGCTCCAAAACTGGGTCATCAGCATCAATTTGTTGTAGCAGGCGCCCCAGCCGCAACTGACTTCGCTCAACCTTATCTAATTCTTGTTCAGCAGTTCGTAGCTCTTGCTCCCTGCCTCCATCGAGTTTTTCCCGTAAGCGACTGCGAAATCGACTCAGAGCCTCACCAGACACTACTTTTTCCAGCAACCAGTGCAGCATCAAACGCACTCCTTTGGCCGAAACATATTGTGGCTGCCGACCGGGGATACCAGTCACTGTTGCATGTTCGCATTGAACACAATGCATTGAACCTGCATCAGTCTTTGCATGATGACAAGACAGACCCACGCCACATACTCCACACTGTAATACGCCTGTTAGAAAATGCTTCCCGCCACCGTAGGCACCGCGCTGTCTAGAATTATTTTTGATTGCAGTTTCTGCTGCTGAAGGACTGCGCTTACCTAGCGACTGACATGCATACCAGTCGGCAACGCTGACCAATGCCAGTTCACTGATCAGGCGCTGATTCAGATGGCTTTCACCTAGCTTCTCACTGCCAAAATTAACAAGGTACAGCCCTTTATAAATTGGATTTTGCAGCATTCGCCAGATTCCACTTGAGCGCCAATATTGGGAACTTTTCTTTCCCTTGCCAGGCGCTGGAATGCCTTGTCCATTAAGGACAGCAGCAATCTGATTCAGACTCATGCCGTTTTTTCGCTGCTGAAATATCTGTTTTACAACAGTAGCTTCGTCCAGATGAACCATCCAGTGGCACTGTCCGGTAGTTGCGCCTCGCACCACGTCAACGCAGTAACCATAAGGTACCGCAGTCACCATCGAGCCTCGCTCAAACTCGCCACACATTCCACGACGAACCCGATGACGTGTTTCATCAAGAAAAAACTCGGAAAAAACTGATTTGATACCGAATAACAACTGGGCTGTTGGCTGCTCAGAGTCAAATCCATCAGCAGTTAGCAAACGAACTCGGTTAGCCTTCAGCTCATCAAAAAACGTCAATGATTCTTTGGCGCTTCGTGCTAGTCGACATTGTTGATCACAAATAATGACATCAACCAGACCGCTACAAATAGCCTCTCGTAATGCATGATACTGCTCACGTTTATGAGTCCCCGTTGCAGCCCCAGATAACGCATCATCAGAAAAAATTAGTGATTCCGATAACGCCAATCCATTTCGGCTAGCTGTTTCTGAGCAGGTTCTGACCTGATCGTCAATCGATGTGGCTTTTTGTCCGTCTGTCGAATAGCGTGCGTACACCGCGACTCTTAGCGACGTACTTTTTTCTCTAGCGGGGCCAGAGGAGCTCCCTGTTCTGAGCGCGGCATGAGTAAATTTATTTGTTTGTGATGTGCCTGATATTTGGCCGGCAATGTTTCGCATGATTCAGTCTCGCTGAAATTTGTGGGATTACGTCGGGCAGCAATTTCAGATAAGGCTTCGATCAGGTCGTCGACTTCATCAATCAACATGATGCGTCTCCGTCCTGCTTTCTGCTCCTCTGCACTGCCAGCGCCGCATTACTGCCAGCGCTCTCACATATAGCGATACGCCAATAAATCTTGTTTTTTTGAATGGCTGATACGAAAAACTCTGGCGGGCTAACAAATCTCTGATCCATTTCTCACCTCTCTATATTTCGTTTATTCCGGCCAACTACGCCCGAGGCAAGCCGTTACCGTCAAACAATAAAAGGGCAACGCCATGGCAACACTGGTCAGTAGCCACCATGGCTAATGCTTGAATATTTACTTTATCGATAACGGCCAATCTCGCGGATGCGTCTTGTGCAGAAGGAAGTCGCGTTCCCCAACCTTTTGGAATGCCGGATTCCTAAGCAGCGCCTTAAACAGTTCAGGGTCGATGACGCTCTCGAGAACTACGCCATCTGCAGTCAGTGCTGCGCAGAGCTGGCAATAGCGCCAAAACCAACCGCGCCTCTGGAGTTGATCAGGAACGCTAACACTCGCGATGACCAAGACCTCACCAAGAACAGTCCCATTAAGCAGTGGTCTGTTGGGCCAGTAGCGCAGATAAACACTGAATTCTCCGAATTCAAGTTGTCTCGCCATCG